>JAGUVE010000102.1 GCA_020063075.1 Parcubacteria group bacterium
TTTATGACCGGGAAAAACCAAAATTTTCCGACCTTTTTTCTCAATATCCTCTTTTTTTTAAAATGCTTTTTGGTTCAATCTTTTATGGTCTAATTATTATCCTCGGCTTAATTTTATTGATAATTCCCGGAATTATCTTTGCAGTTAGGTTCTATTTATTTGAGTATTTAATTGTTGATAAGGGCTTGGGTCCCATTGAGGCGCTAAAAAGAAGTTGGCGAGTTACGGGAGGAGCAACGGGGAATTTATTTTTATTTCTTTTATTGGTTACTGCGATAAATTTGCTTGGCGTCTTGGCTTTTTCAATCGGTCTTTTAATAACCGTCCCGATAACGGCCTTGGCTACTGTTTTTGTCTATCGTAAATTATTAGCCCAAACCCAGTAGTGAAATTTTGACTGGGCTTTGCCCATTTTTGTCCCGACTTTGTCGGGACAAGTCAAAATTCTACTACTGGGCAAAGTGAACCATAAAATATTTCAAATATATGAAAGACAAAATTATCTTAATTACCGGTTCTTCTCAGGGTATTGGCAGGGCAATTGCTTTAAAATTTGCTTCTTTGCAAGCAAAAATCGCTTTAAACGACATTGAATCCCAGGAAGAAAACTTAAAGAAAGTAAGAGACGAAAGCGAAAAAAAATTTTCCGAGGGCGGGCCGCGGGCATCTGTAAAGTATTTTTTGGCTGATGTTTCAAAATTAGAAGAGGTTGAAAAAATGGTTGAGGACATTAAAAAAGAATTTGGCCGTCTTGATGTTTTGGTCAATAACGCCGGCATCTGTCAGGACAAAACCCTGGCAAAGATGACAAAAGAAGAATGGCAGAGAGTAATTGATATTGATTTAACCGGGGTCTTTAATTGCTCAAAAGCGGCTTTACCTTTGCTTATAGCCGCGCAGGGGAAGATTATTAATATCTCTTCGGTTGTTGGTCAGAGGGGGAATTTCGGTCAGACAAATTACGCCGCCGCCAAAGCCGGAATAATTGGTTTTACCAAAGCCCTGGCAAAAGAGGTTGGCAGATTTGGCGTGACCGTCAACGCGGTCGCCCCGGGCTTCATTGAAACGAAATTAACCGAAAGTGTTCCGGAGCAGCTCAGGGTGGCGGTAAAACAATTGACCGCTTTGGGTCGCCTTGGCAAACCGGAAGAAGCGGCAAATTTAGTCGCTTTTTTGGCATCGGAAGAGGCCTCATTTATTACCGGCGCCGTGGTCAACGTTGACGGCGGTTTAGCCATATGAATTTATCCAAAGAGCAGATTAAAGAAATAATACCTTACCAAGAGCCGTTTTTGTTTGTTGACGGGGTTCAAGAGTTAACCGAGAATAAAATTTCCGGCTTCTATCAGACCTCGCCGGAGGATTATTATTTTGAGGGACATTTTGTTGATTTTAAAATTATGCCCGGGGTCTTAATTATTGAGGCCCTTGCCCAGCTTTCAACAATTTTGTTAAGAAATAAATTTGGCAACGAACATAAAAAATACCACTTTTTGGCTTACGAAGTAAGGGGCTGCCAATTTTATAAACCAATTTTTCCCAAAGACAAAATCATTTTAAAAGCAGAAGCGCTTGGCATATATGATATGCCCCCTGATTCCAACGCCCTTAAAATCGCTCATATTAAAAGTCAGGCCCTGGTTGGAGATGATTTAAAATGCGAAGCCAGATTTTCAGTGGCAATCGTTGAAAAAGAAAAATTAAAATAAAGGTATGTTTGAAAAAAATAAAATCTGCCAGCTTTTAGGAATAAAATACCCGATTATTCAGGGCGGGATGGCCGGGATTTCGGAGGCGAATTTGGTTTCGGCTGTTTCCAATGCCGGCGGTCTGGGAACAATCGGTTCTGGTTTAATGACAGCCGGCTGGTTAGAAAAAGAAATTGAGAAAACAAAAGAATTGACAAAAAACCCTTTTGGCGTAAATTTGTTTATGCTCAACCCCCGTCTGGAAGAACTGGTCAAAACAATAATAAAACATCAAGTGCCGGTTGTTTTTACCGGCGGCGGAAATCCTTTGCCGCTCTTCCCTTATTTTCAGGCATCGGGCATCAAAGTTATTCCGGTTGTTCCTTCGCCGCGACTGGCCAAAAAAATGGAAGACGCAGGGGCCGATGCCGCAGTTGTCGAGGGTTTGGAGTCAGGAGGGCACATCGGGCAAAATACCACTTTTTGTTTAATTCCCCAGGCGAAAGATTTGCTTAAAAAAATTCCCCTAATTGCGGCCGGAGGAATTTATGACGGAAAGACAACGACCGCCGCTTTTTTACTGGGGGCGGAAGGCGTTCAAATGGGAACAAGATTTCTTGCTTCAAAAGAATGTCTTATTTCCGACGCTTATAAAGAGAGAATAACCGAATCCACCCCTGACGACATTGAAGTTGTTTTAAGATTTACGGGTCATCCCTTAAGAGTAATTAAAAATAAGTGGGCGGAAGCAATGAAAAAATTGGAAGAAAAGGGCGCTTTCCCGGAAGAAATAAAGGCAGAAAGAATTGTAAGCTCTTTAGGCGGTTTAAACATTGACACCCTGCCCCTTATGGCGGGGATTTCTGCGGCGGGGATTTCTGAAATAAAAACCTGCCGGGAAATAATTAAGGAAATAATAACATATGAATAGACCCCTTTCTTGGTTTTGTAAAATTTTTTTAAAGCCGGCTATTGACCGATTTTTAATTAAAGAAGTCAGGGGTTTGAATAATATTCCAAAAACAAATTTTATTTTGGCGGCCAACCATCAAAGCCATTTGGACCAAATAACCACGGGTTACGTCTGTGTTCCTCGAAGATTTCATATGATTGGCCAGACAGACAGGTACAGGGGTTTGACAAAATTTTTTCTCTACTTCCTTTATTTTATTGCCGGGGTCATTCCGATAAACCGGGAAAGCGAAGAATCGCGAAAGAGGGTGCTTAAAGAAGCGGTAAAAGTTTTAAAAAAGGGCGATATTTTGATAATTTATCCCGAGGGAACCCGTTCCCGAACGGGCGAAATTCAAACAGCCAGGTTTGGCGCGGCAAAAATATACCTGAAAACCGGGGTTCCAATTTTGCCCCTCGGCATAAAAGGCGTCTTTGAACTAATGCCAACCGGCAGGGCTTTTCCGAAAATAAAAAAATCCGTCAGAATCAGTGTCGGGAAACCGCTTCATTTTAAAGAGGAATTTGAAAAAGCCAAAAACTTAGATTGTGATTCAGAAGAATATAAAGATATTTGCAAAAAGATTATTGACAAGGTAATGGAAGAGATAACAAAATTAACCCTTTAATTATGATAAAAAAAATTTTAATTGCCAACAGGGGAGAAATTGCCTTGAGGATAATAAGAACCTGCAAGGAAATGGGAATTAAAACGGTTGCCCTCTGTCCCAGAGCGGGAGAAGAGCAAAATTTTTTGGAAACCGCTTTAGCCAACGAGTATTATTTTTTGGAAAGGGAGGGGGCTTTGGGGTATTTGGACCAAAAACGAATCATTGAAATCGCAAAAAAGGCAAAAGTTGACGCCGTGCATCCGGGTTACGGTTTTTTAGCCGAGAATTGGCGTTTCAGCAAAATCTGCCAGAAAAATAACATTAGATTCATCGGGCCGCATTTTAGCACCTTAATGCGGCTGGAAGACAAAATTGAAGCAAAACGGCTTGCTCAAAGAGTCGGCATTCCCGTGTTGCCCGGCAGCGGGGGTTCCATCAAAACAAAAGGAGACCTTTTTAAGTGGGTGATGAGAATAAGGCCGCCCTTTGTTTTAAAAGCGAGAAGGGGCGGGGGAGGAATTGGCATTAAGGCGATCAACGGCCAAATCAGTTTTGGGGAGATTTTTTCGGCTTCCCTCGGAATTCAACGACAGATGTCTATGGCTTTTTCCGACACCGATTTTTTCCTGGAAAAGTATTTGTCTGAAGCAAAACATATTGAATTTCAAATTTTGGGAGATGGAGAAAAATTTATCCACTTGGTCGAAAGGGAATGTACAATTCAGAGAAGGTTTCAAAAATTGCTGGAAGAATCGCCCTCAACTTTTTTGGATGCAAAGAAAAGAGAAGAGCTCGGGAGTTTAGTCATAAAACTGGCAAAAGAGTTAAGGTATAGAGGCGCGGGAACGGTTGAATTTTTGATGGACCCTGAGAAAAATTTCTATTTTATGGAAATTAACCCCCGGATTCAGGTTGAACATCCGGTTACCGAAGCCGTAACCGGAATTGATTTAGTTGAACAGCAAATCAGGATTGCCCAGGGGGAAAAAATTAAAATTTCCCAAAACGATATTTTTCTGCAGGGCTGGGCGATTGAAGCCAGGATAAACGCCGAAGACGCCCAAAAGAACTTTCAGCCGAGGCCCGGAAAAATTTTAAAATATCTGCCGCCCGGCGGCCAGGGAATTTTCCTGCACACCTTTCTGCACGCGGGTCAAGAAATTTATCCTTATTTTGATTCGCTTTTGGCAAAACTAATCAGCTGGGGCAAAAACAGAGAGGAAGCGATTTCCAAACTAAAAAGAGCGCTTGATGAGTTTTTAATAGAAGGGGTGCCGACAACCATTCCCTTTTTCAAGGCTCTTTTGCAAAATAAGGACTTTCTTGAGGGAAATTTCTCAACCGACTTTGTTGAAAAAAGCGGAATCCTCAGGGAATTAAAACCCCAAACCAGTATTAGGGAAATCGTGAAAACGGGAGAAAAATTGGAAGAAAAGCAAATTGCTGAAATTATTTATAAAACTTATCAGGCCTTGAATAAAAAAGGGAAAATTGAGCAAGGAAAAGAAACCGCTTCAAATTGGGTTATGTCAGAGAGAATTAAAATGTCAGCCCAGTAGAGCAACTTTGACAATCCCGACTTTGTCGGGATAAAATGGACGAAGTCCAGTCAAAGTTGTCTTACTGGGTTAGAATAGTATGCGATTGAAGTTAAATATTAAAGATAAAGAATACGATGTAGAAATTTTGGAGGAGGAATCGGGAAAAGTAAAAATCAAAATCGGGGAAAAGGAATTTGTTTTTGGGGAAAGAGAAGAGGAAATTTCGGTTGCCAAAGTTAATCTTCCCAAAAGGGATTTCTCCAAAAAAGAAATCAAAGCGCCGATTTCAGGAAGGGTTACGGAGGTATTTGTCAAAGAAGGGGACTTTGTAAAAAAAGAGCAAAAACTTTTAATTCTTTCTTCAATGAAGATGGAGAATGAAATAGTCGCCGATTTTGAAGGAAAGGTGAAAGAAATTCTTGTCAAAAAAGGTCAGGAAGCAAAAGGGGGAGATACATTAGTTGTTTTATCATAATGGAAAATATAGATATTAAAATTGAAAAATTTAAAGAGCTTTCCTCAACTCAGCAAAAAACCAAAGAGCGGGCCCGCGAAGGAAATGAACCCTGGAGCGTGATTTTGGCAGAAGAGCAAACCTTGGGTTACGGAAGAAAAGGACAGGGCTGGTATTCTCCAAAAGGGGGGCTTTATTTCTCGGTTATTCTGCCCAAAAGCCAGATTGAGGACTTGCAAACCTTAACGATTTTAGCCGCTTTTATTGTAGCAAAAATAGTTAAAGAAAAATTCAATTTAGAACCTTTGATAAAATTGCCAAATGACGTTTTATTGCAGGGCAAAAAAATTTGCGGTATTTTAACCGAAAACGTTATTGATGCTTCAACAAATTCAGCGCCAACCCTGAGCGGAGCCGAAGGGGTTTACCCTAAGCCTGCCGAACGGGTTGGAAAGGATGTTAAATTTTCGGTTATGGGAATTGGGTTAAATACCAATATTGAAAAATTCCCCGAAGATTTGAAAAGGATTACTACCTCGCTTAAAATAGAGACAGGCAAAGAGGTTGACAATCAAGAAATTTTGGTTCAAATTATTAAAGGGTTAAAAGAACAGTTAAAAACCATCAGCGAATAGATTTTGGAGTAAAGGTTTAAAAAGTCATGGAAAAAGCTATCCAAAACATAAAAAAGAAAATTATTCCCATTTTGAAGCGCTATGAAGTAAAGAAAGCGGCAATTTTTGGCTCCTTTGTTAGAGGAGAGGCAAGAAAAAAGAGCGATATTGATATTTTGGTAGATCTTCCAGAAGATAAGAGCTTACTCGATCTTGTGGGATTGAAGCTGGAATTGGAAGAAATTTTAAAAAGAAAAGTAGATGTTTTGACTTACAATTCTCTCCACCCTCTTTTAAAAAACATTATTTTAAGTGAGCAAAAGGCAATTTTATGAAGAAAAAACCTGAAATCTTTTTAAAACACATTCTAGAAAGTATAGAGGCGATAGAAAAATATACAGGGAAAATTACAAAGGATGAATTTTTACAAAGTATTCAAATTCAAGATGCGGTAGTTAGAAGGTTGGAAATTATTGGGGAAGCGACAAAAAATTTGCCAAAAGTTTTTAGAAACAAATACCCTACCATTCCTTGGAAGAAAATAGCCGGAACAAGAGATATTATTATTCATGAATATTTTGGGCTTGATTTAAAGTTAGTTTGGAAAATTGTAAAGAAAGATTTACCGGGATTAAAAGATAACATTTTAAAGATATTAGATGAGATAAAAAATTTATGAACCGAGCTTTTTCTAAAATTTGGATTTTGGTTATTGCTCTTATTCTTCTTGCCGGGGGAATTTTGGCTTGGCAGTATTTTGGTGTGCCGAGTGAGGAAGTGAAGGTGCCAGAAAAAACATCACCCGAAGAAATACCGAAAGACGAAACCGCGGATGTAAAATTTCTAAAGCAAAGTCCGCTATTCACAGAATACAAGGATTTTTCATTTGGACCATCAGGAACCGCAATTGTTCTTATAGAACAAAGTAATTACGGTCCTCCCTTCGACTCCGAGTTGTATCAATTGAAAGTAATAGAAAGAGAATTTTGTCAACCGCGGGAAGGAGAATGCGGACAACATCTTTTTGCAAAAAGCCGCAAAACAAATTTAAAGGAATATTTAGGTAAAAAAATAGGGATTAGTTATAGAGCAGTAATGGGAATAATAATGGGAGAACAACAGTTTGTTATCGTAGATCAAACAATAAGAGATATAACAGACGAAACTGCGGACTGGAAAACTTATAGGAATGAGGAATACGAATTTGAGATAAAGTATCCGGGGGATTGGATTGCTGAGAAAGATACCGATATAAAATTCGGCGAAAAGAAAATAGTAGAAGCTGCCGGCAATATAACAGTATTTAAAGTTGGACTTACTATTAAGTATTATCAAGATAAAAGTAAACTGTGGGGCAATGAAGAGGAGCTATTACCTTTAGAAGAATGGGTTTCAAAACATTTCCTGCTGTCTGAAGAAGGAGAAATCAAAAAAGTTATTACTTTTGGAATAGGTAATTATCAAGGAATATTAGTGGAAGGGTACAAATTAGTAGGTGTAATCAAGTTAATTCCTAGAATATTTACTCAGCGAGGAGACGCTATTTATGAATTCGAGGGCGAAATCCCTTCGATGCCGACCAGTGGCGAATTTTTCCCAACCGATTATGACTATGATAAAGTTTTTGAACAAATGCTTTCTACTTTCAGGTTTTTGGAGCCAGCTTTTATTTCGCCAAAAGAAACGGAACAATGGAAAATTGAAGCAACACATACAATTAAAATTAATCAACCAGTTGAAGGCTTTTCTCCATTTACTCATTTGACATTGAATAAGTCGGACGGTGAGGAAATTGGTATTATCTCTTGTAAGATTGGGGGGAGCGGAAAGACTATTTTTAATTGGGATACTAAAACCGTACTGAATTATTGTGGTGCTGGCTTAGAAGGAAAAATTAAAGAGATTGAGCCAGGTACTTATATGATAGCCATTACTAAAGATGTGGAGGGACGTCCTATTATAGCGTCAAGTGAGTTATTTTCAATTGTTCCAGAATAAAATTAAATACTTTCCACTTTTAGGTTTATTGAATAATTTTGAATTTTGAGATTTACATTTTAAATTTGAGCTAAGCGATTTATGGCTTTTGAAAAAGAGATTGAAAAATTGAATAATAAATTAAAAGAACTCAATGCTCCGGAGCTGGCTGAAAAACAGCATCAGAGAGGAAAACTGACCGCCAGAGAGCGTCTTGATTTGCTTTTGGATGCGGGGAGTTTTGTGGAGTTAGACCCTTTTGTTGAGAGCCGTTTTGCGAATTTGGGCATGGAAAAAAAGAAATTTCCGGGAGATGCGGTCGTTTCCGGTTTCGGAAAAATTCAAGGTCGTCAGGTTTATGTCTTTTCTCAGGATTTTTCCAAAATTGGCGGCACTTTGGGTGAAATGCACGGCAAAAAGCTCGTTAAAATCTACCGCCTCGCCCAGAAAACCGGATGTCCGGTGGTTGGAATAATTGACTCCGGGGGAGCCAGAATTCAAGAGGGGATTTCCTCCTTAGATGGATATGCCGCAATTTTTAGAGAAATGGTCAGGTCTTCGGGGGTCATACCTCAGGTATCTGTTATCTTGGGGCCGTCGGCCGGCGGCGCTTCTTACGCTCCCGGATTATCAGATTTTATTTTTATGGTTGAGGGAATTTCCCAAATGTATATTACAGGTCCCGAAGTGATAAGGAACATAACCGGAGAAAAAATTTCTTTTGAGGATTTGGGCGGCGCTCCGGTTCACATGACAAAAAGCGGCTGCGCCCATTTTGTTTATCAACTGGAAAAAGATTGTTTTTTGGGGGTGAAAAAACTGCTTTCTTATCTGCCTCAAAATAATTTGGAAGACCCGCCGCGGCAGAGAAGCATTATTTCCGAATTTTTTGAAGCGGAGGAAAGTTATCGGCTGGCAGAAATAGTCCCGGAGGACGAGAAAAGGGGCTATGAGATGAAAGGGGTAATTGAAGAGATTTTTGATAAAGGTTCTTTTTTTGAGATTCAATCGGAGTTTGCCCAAAATTCAATCGTTGGTTTGGCTCGTCTTTTTGGCTATGCCGTGGGCCTCGTTGCAAATCAAACCAAGTCGCTAGCCGGCACCCTTGATATTGATTCTTCGGATAAGGTCTCTCGTTTTGTTCGGTTTTGCGACAGCTTCAATATTCCCTTGATTAACATAGTTGATACCCCGGGCTATCTGCCGGGAAAAGACCAGGAACACAGGGGAATAATTCGCCATGGAGCAAAGGTCCTTTACGCTTTTGCCGAAGCAACGGTTCCCAAAATTGCTTTGATTTTGAGAAAGGCATTTGGCGGAGCTTACATAGCCCTTTGTTCAAGGGAATTAGGTTACGATAAAGTTATTGCCTGGCCAACAGCTCAAATTGCGGTGATGGGGCCCGAACAGGCAGTTAAAATTATTTATAAAAAAGAACTAGTTGAAAGCAAGGACCCAAAAAAACTGGAGGAAGAAAAAATTAAGGAGTTGAGAGAAACCTTTCTTAATCCATATGAGGCGGCGAAATTGGGTCAGGTTGATTTGATAATCAACCCAAAGGGCACCAGAACGGTTTTAATTAAATGCTTGGAGCCCCTTTTGAATAAAAAAGAAAGCAAAATCGCCAGGAAACACGGCAATATGCCGTTGTGAGTTTAGAGATTTTGTTTTTTGCAAATTAACATCCCATATCGGAAGGGGGTCGGGGAAACCATTCGGTTTCCCCGTGTAGGAAAACAGGCTTTCGCCAAAGGCGAAAACGTTAGAAACCGAGGGTTTCTAAAGAGCGACCGAGCGCCTTAAGGTGCTCGGGAGCGACTGACTTAGTATTACCACAATGATATATTTAGGAACAGACCACCGCGGCTTTAAAGTCAAAGAAAAGATAAAAAAGTATTTGAAAAAATTGGATTATTCTTTTGATGACTTGGGTAATAAAATTTTTGACCCGGAAGATGATTACCCCGATTTTACGGAGAAAGTGGCAAGCCGGGTTTCTCAAAATCCCAAAAACAAAGGGATTTTATTCTGTGGTTCGGCGATCGGAATGACTATTTTCGCCAATAAATTCGAAGGGGTAAGAGCCGCCCAGTGCTTTAACGAAAAAATGGCTGAATTATCAAGAAGTCATAACGATGCAAATGTTCTTTGTATTTCAGCCGATTTTCTGCCCCTTGCAAAAATTAAAAGAATTGTTAAAATTTGGCTCAAGACCAAGTTCAGCGGTAAAGAAAGACATAAGAGGCGGCTCGCAAAAATAAAAAACTATGAGAGGAAAAACTGAAAAATTTTTAAAGTTTCCTGTCTGCAAATTATTTGAATTTAATTTTTTAAACCCGAAAGGGTATTTTTTTTAAACTGAGACCGTTGAATAATTTGCTCGGAGGATAATGTCTGAGGGCGGTTGTTGAGGGTGACACTTCGCAGCCCCGCCCCAACGTCGTATGTATTTTCTTATGCTTAGGAGGCGGGGCGAGAAATAGCAGCGGCGGAGAATGTCTTTGACTTGCCGCTAAAGCCGACTGCGTGTCACCCGAGGCAACTGCCCGAAGATAATTATCTAACGCTCTCAAAATATAAAATGAAAGCCGTTTTGTTATTAGAAGATGGAACAATAATTGAGGGAAAAGGATTTGGGGCGGAAAGCAAGATTTCTGGCGAGATTGTTTTTGCCACCGGAATGACTGGCTATGTTGAGTCATTAACCGACCCATCTTACGCCGGGCAGATTTTAATGTTTACTTACCCTTTGATTGGAAATTATGGCGTGACAAAAGACGACTACGAGTCGGCCGGAATTAAAACCGAAGGCGTGGTTGTAAGAGAGGCCTGCTCAAAGCCGAGCAATTGGCGAAGTGAAATGACTTTAGACAAGTTTTTGAGGGATTATAAGAAGCCGGGGATTTATGGGGTGGATACCCGGTCTTTGACCAAAAAAATAAGAACTTTTGGCACGATGAAGGCGATTTTACAAACTTACCGAGGAAAAATTAATTTGGAAAACCTTAAAAAAGAGATTAAAAAGCAGAAAGCTCTTTCCGACTTGGATTTAGTTGAGGGGGTGTCGGTCAAGAATATCAAAAAGTTTGAAGCAAAAGAGGGGAAATACAAAATTGTCTTAATTGATTGCGGAGTAAAAATGAGCATTGTAAAAAATTTATTAAAGAGGGGAGTAAATACAACCCTCGTTCCTTATAATACCAAGGCCGAGAAAATTTTAAGTTATAAGCCGAATGCGGTTTTGATTTCCAATGGGCCCGGCGACCCGGCTAGATTAGTTGAAACGATTTCTGAAGTTAAAAAACTCATCGGGAAAATCCCTATTTACGGAATTTGCTTGGGGCACCAAATAATCGCTTTGGCTTTGGGAGCAAAAACCTATAAATTAAAATTCGGTCATCGGGGTTTAAATCAGCCGGTAAAGGATTTAAAATCAGGCAGAGTATTTATTTCAACACAAAATCATGGTTACACTGTTTTACCTCGTGGATTGGAAAAAACCGGGCTCAAAATTACGCAAATCAATTTGAATGATAAAACAATTGAGGGTTTGGAAAATAAAAGATTGAAAATCAAAACAGTTCAGTATCACCCCGAGGCCAATCCCGGCCCCCACGACACCAATTTCTTTTTTGATTCTATAGTCAACGATTTAAACTGACACAGAACGGGTCTGTGTCAACCTACTATTTATGGAGAAGGTAGAAAAATTTATTCATTCAAAAAAAGCACCCGAAAAAGCGGCTGAAAAAGCGTCAGAAAAGGAATTATAGGAAAGCGAGGAAAAACTGCCGCCGAATGTGAAAATTGTTGAAACCGACAAAGGGAAATTTAGAATCGCCTACGGAGCAAGTTTTACCGAGAGAAAACCGGAAGAATTGGGGAAAGCCGATGTCTGGGCGCCTGAAACTAGCGGTCTGGTTGATTACACTTTAACCAAAGAATTAGTTGAAGAAAAATTTTATAAAATTTCAAGAAAAGATAAACCATTTTCTACAGACCATAGGAAGATTTTTGAAAAAACAGAAGAAGGGAAAAAACCAATTTTTTTAATAGATATCACAGAACAAGAATTGGCCACTTTGCTTCAAATAGATTTAAAGTATTTGGAACCAATTGTGGGCTCGGGGCTACTTGCAATCTTAGCAAGAGATTTTATTTTAGGAGAAAAAAGATTAACTCGGAGAGAAATCTTAAAAAAAGCTGGCGCCGGAATTTATTTTTTAAGCGAATTTCCGGCTGGAATAATCCGCGGTTTATTTGGTGAGGATTTCATCGTAGGTGAAAAAAGTGCTTCTCGTGCCGTTGAAAAATTCCTTGACGATTTAAATGAAAGAATTCATCCCGAAACAAACGCAATAATTCAAACCCTGCGCAATTCCTTACTCGCTCAAAAGGCAAAGACAATCGCTGAAAGATTAGGATTAGAAATTAAAGGCAGAAAACCAGAAATTGCATTAACCGTTGGCGCGGCGCATCATGGAATTGAAAAGGCGCTTTTAAAAGAAGACGAAGAAAGGGTATGGTTGATTGATAAACTATTGAGTGTCCCCGGTCTAAAAAATACCCGCGAAAAAATAGCCACCATTGCAAGGTTTGATTTTAATAAAGAAAAAGATAAATGGGAATTAACTGACCAATCCAAAGACCCCCACCTTGCGAAAATAGAAAAGTAAATTTTGGTATGCCAAAGAGAAAAGATATAAAAAAAATAATGCTTATTGGTTCAGGGCCGATTATTATCGGTCAGGCCTGCGAGTTTGATTATTCCGGTTCCCAGGCCTGCAAGGCCTTGAGAGAGGAGGGATTTAAAACGATTTTGGTCAACTCAAACCCGGCAACCATTCAGACCGACCCCGAAATGGCAGATAGAATTTATATCGAGCCGTTAACCGCTGAAATTTTAGAAAAAATTATCGCAAAAGAAAAACCGGACGCCCTACTTTCAACTATGGGCGGTCAAACCGGTTTAAATCTGGCTGTTGAGTTAACCGAAAAGGAATTCTCAAAAAATATAAGATTGAGTTAATCGGCGCCAAATACGAAGCAATTAAAAAAGCCGAAGACCGCATTTTATTCAAAGAAGCAATGGAGAAAATCGGATTAAAGTCGCCTGTCAGCAAAGAGGTCTATTTGGTAAAGGAGGCACTCAAGGTGGCAAAAGAAATCGGCTATCCGGTTATAGTCAGACCCGCTTATACTTTGGGCGGAACCGGCGGCGGCGCGGCCTTTAACCAGAAAGAATTGGAAGAAACAGCGTACCGCGGAATAAAAAGCAGCCGAATTGGCCAGGTTTTAATTGAGCAGTCCTTAATCGGCTGGAAAGAATACGAATTGGAAGTGATGCGCGACTTGAAAGACAATGTGGTTGTCATTTGTTCAATTGAAAATTTTGACCCGATGGGAATTCATACCGGCGACAGCATCACGGTTGCTCCAGCCCAGACCCTGACCGACCGCGAATATCAGACAATGAGAGACGCCTCAATAAAAATTATCAGGGAAATTGGGGTTGAAACCGGCGGTTCAAATATCCAATTTGCAATTCATCCCAAAACCGGCGAAATGCTGGTGATTGAGATGAATCCCAGAGTAAGCCGCAGTTCAGCCCTGGCCTCAAAAGCAACTGGATTTCCGATTGCCAAAATTGCCACCAAGTTGGCAGTCGGCTTAACCTTAGATGAAATTCCAAACGACATCACCAAAAAGACGCCGGCTTCTTTTGAGCCGACGATTGATTATGTGGTGGTAAAGATTCCGAGGTGGGCTTTTGAAAAGTTTCCCAAGGCAGATAAACTGCTTACTACCCAAATGAAATCGGTAGGCGAAGCAATGGCTATTGGCAGAAATTTTGAAGAGGCGTTTCAAAAAGCAATCAGGTCTCTGGAAATAGGAAGATTTGGACTGGAAACCAGCCAAAAAGAGGAAGGATGTTCCTTGAAAGAAATTAGGCAAGTTCTAAAGACCCCTCATTTTAAAAGAATATTTTTCATCAAGACCGCTTTTAAAAAAGGAATGTCTGTCAAAGAAATAGCTGATTTGACGAAAATTGACCCTTGGTTTTTGGAAAAAATGAAAAACATTGTGGAGATGGAAAAGAAAATTAAGAAATATAGTTTAAAGACCTTTCCTAAAAATTTATTTTTTGAGGCGAAAACAATGGGTTTTTCAGATAAGCAGCTTTCTAATTTACTCAAAGAAGACGAACTAAGGGTTCGAAAGGAAAGAAAAGCCAAAAGAATAAACCCGGTTTATAAATTGGTTGATACCTGCGGAGCCGAATTTGAAGCCCAGACACCGTATTTTTATTCAACATACGAGAGAGAAGATGAGGTTAAAGTCGGTTCGAAAAAGAAAATTATGATAATCGGTTCCGGCCCCAACCGAATCGGACAGGGAATTGAGTTTGATTATTGCTGCGTTCACGCCGCGCTTTCGGCAAAAGAAGAGGGCTATGAAGCAATAATGGTCAACTCCAATCCGGAAACAGTAAGCACCGACTATGAAATAGTTGATAAACTTTATTTTGAGCCCTTAACTTTTGAAGATATTTTAAATATAGCCGAAAAGGAAAAACCAAAAGGGGTAATTATACAATTTGGCGGCCAGACGCCGATTAATCTTTGCCGCGATTTGGAGAAAAATGGAGTCAGGATTTTAGGCATTCCTACTTGGGCAATAGATATTGCCGAAGACAGAGATAAATTTTACAAATTCGCCGAAAGATTCAAAATTTTAATGCCGGAACATGGCATTGCCCATAATCAAAAACAGGCCTTAAAAATCGCAAAAAAAATCGGTTATCCAATAATCATTAGACCGAGTTATGTTTTAGGAGGGGCAAAAATGGAAATAATTTATCAGGAAAAGGACTTAATGGAAAAACTCGGCGAAGCGTTTGGGCTTTGGGACGGGAAGCCGGTTTTAATTGATAAATTTTTGGATAACGCCAAAGAAACCGAAATTGACGCCATCTTTGACGGTAAAACGCTTTTGGTCGGCGGAGTGATGGAGCATATTGAGGAAGCCGGGGTACACTCTGGCGATGCGGCCTGCGTTACTCCTCCTTATTCTTTGAAAAATAAGGAAGTCGCGAAAATGCTTGAATATGCCGAGAAAATCGCCAAACAATTAAAAATAATCGGCGCTTTTAATATCCAATTCGCTGTCAGAAACGGCGATGTTTATATTTTAGAAGTCAACCCGAGAGCGTCAAGAACCCTTCCTTATCTTAGTAAAGCAACCGGTTTTCCTTTGGCAAAAATCGCTACCAAAGTGATATTGGGCAGAAAATTAAAAGAAATGGGATTTAAGCAAGGAATTCTAAAAGTTCCCAAATTTGCGGTGAAAGAAGTGGTTTTGCCTTTTGATAAACTAGAAGGCGATATTATTTTGGGGCCTGAAATGAAATCAACCGGCGAAGTTATGGGAATTGACGAGAAATTTGAAAACGCTTTTTATAAGGCGGAGCTGGCGGCCGGCAACAAACTTCCATTAAAAGGAAATGTTTTTATCAGCATCAGGGAAGATATTGACCCGAGAGAATTAGCTAATTTGTTTCATTCAAACAGATTTAAGCTCTTTGCCACCAGGGGAACGGCCGGCAGAATTAGGGCTGCCAAAATTCCGGTAAAAATAGTGCCTAAGGTTTCAGAACCGGAAAAACCGAATATTTTGGATTATATTTCCGAAAAGAAAATTGATTTAATAATAAATTTGGCTTCGGGAAAAGGAACTAAAACTGATGGTTATAGAATAAGAAGAGCGGCCATTGATTATAAAATTCCCTATATCACCACTATCCCTCCGGCTTTAGCTGCAGTCAAAGCCATCTCCTCCCAACTCAAAAACAGCAATCTAAAAGTCCACCCCTTACGAAAAAGCAATTATAATAAGAATATGACTAAATAATTATGGCGGAAAAACTTTGAGAGAATAAAAACAGAAAAAGAAAATAAATAATATCTAAAAACCGGCGAAAAGCCGGTTTTTTGTTAACTCTCAGTTTTGACACCCGGGCTTAATTTATGGGATACTGAAAATGTTTCGGTTCAAACAACATGTTAAAGCATTTATTGTCGGATTTTGATTTTAATAGGGAAGAGGTTTTGGAGATTTTAAATTTGGCTCAGGAAATCAAAAAAAATCCGGAGAAGTTTTTTGGCGAACTAAAAAACAAAACCATAGTAATGCTTTTTGAAAAAACATCAACCAGAACCCGGCTTTCTTTTGAAGCGGCGATGACCCAGCTCGGCGGACACGCTATTTATTTGGACGTAAAAACAAGCCAAATTATAAAAGGCGAGCCGCTTTCTGACATTGGAAAAGTGGTCAGTCGCTATTGCCAGGCAATAATGGCGAGAATGTATCGCCAGTCGGATTTGGAGGAACTCGCCGATTCATCTAGCGTGCCGGTGCTCAACGGATTAACCGATGTTTTTCATCCCTGCCAAACCTTAGGCGACCTTCTGACGGTTAAAGAAAAACTGGGGAACCTGAAAGGAACCGTAGCTTTTTTTGGCGATTGCGGTTTTAATATGGGGCATTCAACAATGATAACTTTTTCCAAAATCGGAATGGATATTAACTTGGTTTGTCCCAAAAAGAAAAAATATCAGCCGAACCCTGAAATTTTAAAAAGGGCAAAAAAAGAAGCAGGGGGGAAAATAAAAATAATTCATAATTCGCTTGCGGGAATAAAAAATGCCGATGTGGTAATGACCGATACTTGGGTAAGTATGGGCCAAGAAAAAGAGTCAAAGCCGAGAATTAAAGACCTTCGTCCATATCAGGTTAATTCCGAACTAATGAGAAAAGCCAATAAAGGAGCGATTTTTATGCATTGTTTGCCGGCTTACCGCGGTTATGAAATGACAAAAGAAGTTATTGATGGGCCGCAATCCGTTGTTTTTGACCAGGCAGAAAACCGTCTTCACATCCAAAAAGCGATATTGTTGAAATTGATGAAAAATAAAATTTGACATTGGCTAAATAAAATATAAGATAAAATTGGATATGGTTAAAATTATAGATAATAAAATTATCAAAATTTCAAAACAAGCCCTGAAAAGGGGAGTGGTTATTTTGGATTTAAAAGAGTACGAAAGGTTGCGTGAAGAAACAACCCCGACTTATTATTTGAAAGGAAAGGAGGCCGAAAAGTTAGATAAATTAGTTGAGGAGGGATTAAGAGAATATAAGAAAGGCAAGTGCAGGGTTATTAAATCTTTAGCTGATTTGGAATAAGATTATGAAGGTTAAGGTTTCTCCTCGATTTGAAAAAAACTATAAAAAACTCCCAAAAGAAGTAAAAGAAAGAGCAAAACAAAGGGAACTAATTTTCAGGGAAAATCCTTTTGATTCAAGATTAAAAACTCATAAGCTTTCTGGAAGGGATAAAGAATGCTGGGCTTTCTCAGTTGATTATTCTTACAGAATAAAATTTATTTTCCTCAATGATGAGGAAATTTTATTTTTAGACATAGGAACTCACGAGATTTATAGATAAAAAAAATCAAAACGATGCCATTTAGCGAATCAAAAATTAGGGGAAAATCAGGAGAAATAAGGGGGGGGGAGCAAGAGAAATAACGGAACAAAAGATAAAATTATTAAAGGATTATACTTCGGAAACGAAAGAAAAATATCCAGAATTAGGAGATTTAAATAAATATGCTAAAGGAGCCGGATTTAAAGAAGTTTTGATAGAAGGCGGGGATATGAAGATTCAACATGAACCAGCCATAGGCTCCTTCCTTCCCGATTTTAATTATATTATTTTTCCAGAAATTTTTTCCCCTCACTAAAAAAATTGAAAAATTTTGTTCCAGATTTTTTAGAAAAGGGGATAAAACATATTTTGGGGGCTGAAAAAGAAAAAATCGCTGGTCACGAAAGGGAACATTTTAGAGGATTTTCCTTAGAAACCTCAAAAAGAAAGGTTAAGAGATTGGACGAAATCCTCAAAAAATCTAAAGAAACAGAAATCAAGGAGCCAGAGAAGGAAAAAATAAGAGAAGAAGGAGAAAAGCTATGGCTGAGATCGGAAATTGAAGCCGAAACTCAACGAATATTTAGATATTCAGAAAATGTCAACGATGTTATTGATGCTTTGGCTATTCGTAATGTTTGTACAGAATTAATTTACGAAGGAGTTGAAAAAGGTTTAAAACAGCCGAGCCCGGAAGAAAACCTTGCTTTTTATAAATCTCTTTACCCATATCTGAAAGAAAAAATTATCAAAGAGGCAGTCAGCAAAGAGCAGGAAATCAGAGACGAATTAAAGACGAGATATGAAAAATGGAAACAAAAAAAATTGAAATATAAAGAATTAAAAGAAGGAAGGTTGAAAGAATTAGAAAAAGAATGGAAAATAGAGAAAAAGGAATAACACATGCTTGAAATTATTAAACCAATTAGTATAATAAACTATTATGGTAAAAGAAAAAGTTGTTCTGGCTTACAGCGGCGGGCTTGACACCTCGGTTATTTTGCATTGGCTGTTGCAAAAGGGATATGAGGTAATCGCCTATATTGCTGACTTGGGCCAAGAGGAAGATTTTAAAGCGGCAAAAGAAAAAGCGTTAAAAATCGGCGCGACAAAGGTTTATATTGAGGACTTAAAGGAGGAGTTCGTCAAAGATTTTATTTTTCCTGCAATCAGGGCTAACGCTATATACGAGGGGAAATATCTTCTGGGCACTTCTTTGGCAAGACCCTTGATTGCCAAAAGACAAATTGAAGTTGCGATGAAAGAAAAAGCGGCGGCCGTTGCTCACGGCGCAACCGGCAAGGGCAACGACCAGGTGAGGTTTGAACTTACTTATTATACTCTGGCTCCTAAAATTAAAGTTATTTCTCCCTGGAAAGACGAAGAATTTTTGAGAAAATTCCAGGGAAGGACGGATGCGATTGAATATGCCAAAAAACACGGAATTCCCGTGAAACAAACCAAAAATGAGCCGTGGAGCAGCGATGATAATATTATGCATATCAGTTACGAAGCCGGGGAACTGGAAGAGCCGGACAGAAGGCCAAGGGAAAATATGTTTCAAATGACCGTTTCGCCCAAAGAGGCGCCGGACCGGGAAACAGAAATTGAAATTGAATTTAAAAAAGGCACGCCAATTAAAGTTAAAAATTCAAAGAATGGAATATTGAAAAATACCCCGGTGGAACTGTTCGCCTATTTGAACGAAATGGGAGGAAAAAATGCCATTGGCAGGGTGGATATGGTTGAAAATAGATTTGTTGGAATAAAATCACGGGGGGTCTACGAGACCCCGGCAGGAACAATTTTGCTCTCCAGCCATCGGGACTTGGAGGGTTTAACTATGGATAGAGAGGTTATGAGGATAAGGGACAGCTTGATTCCGAAATTTGCCGAGTTGGTTTATTATGGTTTTTGGTTCTCTCCGGAAATGGAGACCCTAAGAGAGCTTTTTGACAAAACCCAAGAATGGGTAACGGGCAAAGTAAGGGTTGCTTTATATAAGGGAAACGTGATAATAACTGGCAGGGAATCGCCTTATTCTCTTTATAATCAATCCCAGTCAAGCATGGACGAAGCTGGCGGCTACGACCCCAAAGATGCCACCGGTTTTATAAGAATAAACGCCGTTCGGTTAATAAATAATGCTCTAAGAAAGAAGAAATCAAAAAAATGAAACTTTGGAACGGACACAAATTAAATAAGGAAATTGAAGATTTTACCGTGGGCGAGGATTATATATTTGACCAAAAACTGGTAAAATACGATTGTTTGGCTTCAATCGCGCACGCCAAAATGCTTGGTAAAATCGGAATACTGAAAGGAGAAGAGGTTGAAAAAATTGTAAGGGAATTAAATAATATAATTGAGTTAGATAAAGAAGGGAAATTTAAAATTAAGAAAGAAGACGAGGATTGCCACACCGCTATTGAAAATTATTTAACAAAAAAATTAGGGGAGTTAGGAAAAAAGATTCATACTGGCAGGTCAAGAAACGACCAGGTGTTAACTGCTTTGCGGTTGTATTATAAAGATGAATTGAAAAAAGTTGAGCAGTTGTCCAAAGAATTTATTGAAGCGCTCGGCAAATTTACAAAAAAATACGGAAAAATAAAAATCCCCGGTTACACTCATTACCGAAAAGCAATGCCATCAACGATTGAAATTTGGGCCGGGGCCTTTCTTGAATCAATGGAGGATAATTTAAAAATGCTTAAGTCCGTTTTTGAATTAATAGACCAGTCGCCTTTGGGAGCTGGCGCGGGTTACGGAGTTCCTTTGGCTTTGGACCGCGAATATACCGCCAAATTAATTGGTTTCCGAAAAGTTCAAAAAAATCCCCTTTACACCCAAAACAGCCGGGGGAAATTCGAAGGTACGATAATCCATACCTTGAGTCAAATTACCTACGACCTTAATAAAATTGCCGCTGATTTAATTATTTTCACCATGTCAGAGTTCGGTTATTTTGAATTGCCCAACGAGTTTTGCACCGGCAGTTCAATTATGCCCCACAAAAAAAACCCCGATGTCTTAGAAATATTAAGAGGAAAGCACCCTGTGATTTGCTCTTTGGAATTTCAAGTTAAAGGAATTACCGCTAATTTGATGTCCAGCTACAGCCGCGTCTTGCAATTAACAAAGGACCCGACAATAAGGGCATTTGAATTAGTAAAAGAGTGCTTAACAATCGCAAAATTGTTATTTAAAAATTTAAAGGTCAACAAGGAAAGGTGCGAAAGCGCCTTGACAGAAGAAATTTTTGCCACCGAGGAAGTTTTTAAATTGGTGAAAAAGGGGGCTTCCTTTCGCGAGGCATACAAAATAATTTCAAAAAAATATGAAAAAAAATAAATTAAAATTTGGCTTTCCCATCGGCGCCCTTCGGCAGGAGGTTTTGGAGCTTTTTTTGGCAGCCGGTTATGACATTAAATTTTCAGAGCATATTCAAAAAATTGATATTGACGATGCCGAAATTGATTGCGTTTTAGTCAGGCCGATTCCGATGGCGTCCCTGATTGAAAAAGGATTTTTGGATGTCGGCATCTCAACCGATTCGGCGGTCTTGGAAACAAGGGCGAAGGTAAATAAGGTTTGCGATTTGGAATATATAAAACCGCCTTTTCCCAAAATGAGAATAGTTGTCGGCGCCCCCGAGAGTTCAAAAATAAGAACGTTAAAAAACCTTGCAGGTAAAAAAATTATTACCAGGATTCCAAACATTGCTAAAGAATTTTTGAAAAAAAATAAAATTTCGGCTGAAATTCTCTATTCCGATGCGCCGATTAATGAGCCGATCGTTGGCGTGGCGGCTGACGCCATCATTGAATTTTTTCAATTTGGCGAATTTTTCAAAGCGTATAAGATGAAAGTTATTGCGACCATAATGGAAAGGTCTTTAATTCTGATTGCCAATGAAAATTCTTTAAACCAGGGTTGGAAAAAAGAAAAAATAAAAAATTTGGCAATACTGTTAAAAGGAGCAAGATTAGGTCAGGAAATGGCGGGCCTGATGCTCCACGCTTCAAACGACACGATGGAAGAGGTGCTTAAAATTCTTCCGTCGCTCAAGAAGCCGACCGTAACCCAACTAAGGGGAGAAAATTGGTTTGATGTCTTAACGGTCGCCAATAAAAAAGAGATTAGAAAAATTGTTCCTAAACTAAAAAAGATTGGCTGCAAATCAATTGTTGAATTTCCTCTAAATAAGGTCGTCTTATAAATTTTCACTTAACTTTTCCGACAGGCGTCGAAAAAGTTAAGCATATAGGAAACCAAAGGTTTCCTATAACTGGAAAACTTCGTTTTCTATACAATGAAAACCGAGATTAATCAAAGAGAATTTTTAAACCTGATGGTGCATGTCCCGGGAGAGAAATTGAACAGGGTTTTAAAATTTTTGCCAAAAGCAAAACTGCCCACAGTCAGGAAAATAGCCGGGGAAAACTGGTATCATATTTTGACTTTTTGCAAAAGAGTTGAGGTGAGAGAGTTGGTTCCCAAATTGAAAAAATTGGGCTGCGAAGACATCGTTGAATTTCCCTTGGCTAAATTAACGCCTTAAAAATTAACTCTTTCCCTCTTGACAGGTCTTCTTGACTTGCTATAATTTATTAATCTTCAAAGACATGAAAGAAGTAAAGAAAATTAATTATTCCTTTTATTTGACCGGTTTTGTTTCTCCCTGGATGCTTTTGGTCATTGCTTCCATTGTTTCCGCAAAAAAACCATCCGGGAGGTTTGGTAGAAAAAAAAGCTCATAGAATAAACCCTAAATAATAAAAACTACTAAACCTCCTGAAACCAGGAGGTTCTTCATTAATATAATATATAAAAAATAAAGAAATAATATGGCCCAAAAATTTTATTTAACCAAACAAGGTCTGGAAAAATTAAAAAAAGAATACCAAGCCCTGAAAAATCTAAGATTTTCAAAAATTAACGGCGAAATCCCGAAGATTTTGCATTCAGAAGACGTTAACCCCGAATACCTTTCTTTCAGGGAGGATTTGAGTTTTTTAGAAACGAGGATGGAGGAACTGAAAAACGTATTAAAGAATGTTGAACTGATAAAACCCCTGCCCAGGGGCAGGAAAAAGGCGGTGGATTTGGGAGCAAAGGTGACCCTTGATATTGACGGCCAGGTTGACGAATTTGAAATCGTCGGCACATTGGAAGCAAATCCCGCCTTGGGAAGAATTAGCAACGAGTCGCCGGTTGGCAGGGCGCTTTTGGGCCATACAGTTGGCGATGAAATTATTTTTTCTTCGCCAATAAAAATCGTCTACAAAATTAGGAAGATAAAGTAAATCAAATGCTTACAGATTAGTTTATGCGCCAGATTTTCCGGCATTTTCCCCGTTAGAAATTAACCAATTTCTAACGGGGTTTATTTTAAAAAACGGCAAGAAAAACTTCTCTACCGGGCTTGACAGGATTTATCAAGAGGGTAAAATAAATTTTAAAATTATGCCCAGTAGAGAAATTTTGAATAGCCCAGCAGAAAACTTTATTTTTGATGAATATTTAATCTTTTTGATTAAACCAGAAAGTTTGGCTATTCAAGATTATTATGCTGGGCTAAAATTGGGCAAA
>JAGUVE010000069.1 GCA_020063075.1 Parcubacteria group bacterium
AAAAAGAACACATTAAAGTTATAAAAAAAAGGGGGTTAAAGATTTCTGGCGATATACGGGGGATTTTTCGAATAGAGTCAAAAAGACGGCTCGGAAAAATACCGTCAAATACCCTGATACTTCTGACAACAAAAGCCCATCAGACAAAAAAAGCCATTGAGGGTATTAAAAAAATACTGAGAAAAGACACGGTAATTTTAATTCTGCAAAATGGCTTGGGTCAGGAAGAATTAGCAGAAAAAGCGGCGGGAAACAAATGCCGGGTTCTTAGGGGAATCACATTAATGTTCGTAGAACTTTTAACGCCGGGGCGGATTAAATGCGGGCTGGCTGAAACAATTCTTCCTTCAACCAACGAGGGAAAGAAAATAGCCGAAATATTAAAAGAGGCCGGGCTTCGAGTAAGGTTGTCAAAAGATATGAAAAAAGAAATCTGGAAAAAGTTGGTTGTAAATTGTCTTCTCAATCCCTTGACCGCTCTTTTTAAAATAAGAAACAACGAAGTGGCGGCTGCTGTTTTGAAGCCCGTCAGGAAAAAAATTGTTAAAGAGTGCCTGGAGGTTGCGGCAGCCGAGGGTATTCATTTTAATAAGGGCTTTGAAAAAGAAATCGCGAAAAAACTGCCTTTTTATAAAAATTATTCATCTATGTGCCAGGATATTATGAAAGGAAGAAAAACGGAAATTGACTTTCTTAACGGAAAAATTCTGGAACTGGCCAAAAAACATAATCTTGGAACGCCGGCAAATGAAATAATGTACTATTTAATAAAGTTCTTGGAAGATAACCCCGTTAAAAATGTTTTCTAACGGGGTTCATTTTTTGTACATATCCTCCTCAAGTTTTATCCATTCCTTGTATCTCTCCCCTATCTCTTTTTTTTCTTTTTCAATTATCTCGTGCCTCTTTTTAATTCCTTCAGAAATTGATTTTTTATTTTTTGACAAATAATCATAAATTGCCTCAATTAAGGCGTAGGCCGCCAAAACCGAGCAATGTAATTTTACCGGCGGCAATCCGCCCAGGGACTTAACAATTTCCTGCCTGTCAATTTTAATTGCCTCTTCAATTGTCTTTCCTTTGGCTAAATCGGTGATTACTGAACTGGTTGCCAGGGCCGCAACACAGCCAAATGTCTCAAATTTTATATCTTTAATCGTCTCCCGCCCTTTTTTATTTTTAGCCACTTTAATATAAAGCCACATCACGTCGCCGCAATTATGAAGACAAAACGCTTGAGACACGAAAGAGTGCGACCTCTGAACCTCAAGATTATAAACTTTCCCTTCGTAGTTCTTGTTTTTTATTTCGGTTATTGGCAGATATAGATAGTTTTTGTCAAACCAAGATTTTTCGGAGGTATACGATTTGGGCTTGTATTTTATATTAAGTATCGCGCACAATCTATCCAAAGAATCCCTTTGGCCGATATGTATCCTGTATGACTTTCTGTGTTTAACTCCATTAATCTCTTTTTCTTCCTCTTCATGGATAGACGGCGCAATTTTTTGTCTCAGCAACAACATTTTTATTTGCTGGGCTAATTTTTTAGAAATTGTGACATATCCTGCTCTCGGCCCGTCTCTGTTAAGATTGACATAACCATCTCCTTTCCACAATCCATAAATTAGGGGGGTTTGTTTTTTGGGGGGAAGATTCATAATAAAATCGGGAAGCATTTTATTTACCGCGCCATTATCAAAAAGTTCTTTAAAAAGTCGTGCCAACCGCGCACTATACAAACCCACAACAATAGTTTTTCTTTTCGGCAATCTTCGTATTTTTACATCCAAATTAAACAGTCTCTTGGATATCTTACTAATGTCCTCTGCTATATCCTCTTCGTTGATATTTAACGAGAATGAAATAAAGGTGTTGCAGGGTTTATCTTGAATGTTTCCTTCTGATAAAAAATAACCAAATAATCTTAACAAATCGCTATTAAGATTTATCTTGGCTGGAATTTCTTTGCTTTTAAAGTCCCATTTAGGTTTGGGGATTTTAATTTCTATATATTTACAATCTTTTATTTCTTTTAGTATTGGATACAAAATAATGTCACCTTTTTTCAGGTCATCAGCATGATACCAACTAGCCGGAAGAAACCTTCTATTCTTTGTTCTTAAAAACTTATCTCCTTTGGGTGGTTTTATCGCAAGAACAAGATGATCGGGGGTGATTTGAATTTTTCCTAATTTATTTTTAAGAATCAATATCCTCCCGTTATAATTTCTTTCCGTAATTTTATTAACTCTGTCATAATTTCCAGTATGAGATAAAACTTTTTTACCGGGGAAAATTTTATCTATTTCTTTTAGGTTGTTATTAATGTGAATATTCTGATTTGGCGGTAAACAAACAATATTCCCCACTTTTCCTACTCCGTCGGGGCTCTTCATCCTCCCGTAATTGTGGGGTTTTTTGAAGTGTTCAATAACTTTTTTTGTGTAGGGACCGATTTGACTCATATTTTTATTGTATAGGAAATTGAAGGTTTCCTGTAAAGCAGTCTAAAAATCAATAAAGATTGATTTTTAACGAAATCAAAATTTCCTTCGGAAATTTTGATTGTGTGCTTTTTTAAATGGCGAAATTGCCCTTAACTTTTTAATCACCCCGGGCAAGACACCTAAAACATAATCAATTTCTTTCTCCTTTGTCCACCTGCCGAGAGTCAAACGCAGAGAACCGTGAGCTTCCTGGGGCTTTAAACCAATTGCGATAAGCACGTGGGAGGGCTCCAATTTTTCTGAAGAGCAGGCAGAACCGGTGGAAGCGGCAATACCCAAAAGGTCAAGCTGAATAACCATTGATTCTCCTTCCACAAATTCAAACCAGAAATTGACATTGTTGGGGAGCCGTTTTTTAGGATGACCGTTTAAATGAGAACCGTCAATTTTTTCCATAACTCGCTTTATCAGTTTATCTCTCATTTTTGTCAATCTTTCAGATTCCTTTTTCATTTCTTTTCTGCAAATTTCGCAGGCCTTCGCAAAACCCGCAATCGCCGCCACGTTGACGGTGGAAGACCTCAAGCCCGATTCGTGACCTCCGCCGTGCAAAAGGGGCAGAATTTTTATTCCGTCTCTGACAAAAAGGCAAGCCGCTCCTTTTGGTCCGTACATCTTATGAGAACTGGCGGTCAGCAAATCAATGTTCATTTTATTAACATCAATAGGGACTTTTCCGAAGCTTTGGGCGGCATCTGTATGGAAATAAATTCCTCTCTCTCGGCAGATTTTACCAATTTCTTCAATCGGCTGCAGGGTTCCGATTTCATTATTGGCATGCATTATTGAAACCAGTATTGTTTCTTTTTTGATTGCTTTTTTTAAGTTATCGGGGTCAACTAAGCCATATTTATCAACCGTCAGTCTCGTTATCTCAAAACCTTGTGTCTGCAAAAACTTGGCGCTTTCCATAACGCAGGCATGCTCTATTGAAGAAATAATAATATGGTTTCCTCTCTCTTTATTGGCAAAGGCAATTCCTTTCAAGACCGTGTTGTTGCTTTCGGTGGCTGACCCGGTAAAAAATATTTGGTTTGCTTTTACCCCCATTAAATCGGCAACCTGCTGCCGGCTTTCTTCCAGGGCTTCTTTTGCTTCCTGGCCAAAACTATGCAATGACATTGTATTGCCGAATTTTTCCGAAACAAAAGGGAACATCGCCCTGAGCGCTTTCTTGTCAACCGGAGTAGTGGCGCCGTAATCTAAATAAATTTTTTTTCTCATATTTTTTTATTTTATTCGTCAAAAATAAAGACGGACTCTGAATAAAATCTTATTCTCTTATCTTTGATTCTTTTGTTAATAAATTTTTCCAACAATTTATTTTTTAGCGAAAGCGATAAATTATTTTTCAGCATCGCTAAATTAATATCCAAACCCAAAACCCTGTTTGGAATAATATGCCTGGTAACACCGGCTGGAAGCACTAATCCCCTAAGGGCAACATTCACTATCTCTTTTTTATTATAGTTTGGTATAACCAACACTGCGGCTGTATCTTTTTTTAGTAAGAAAGGAATATCGCTTTTTGATATCCTGTCAACTTCTGAAACCGTTTCGCAAATATCCATCAAGGCAAGCAATTTTTCTGTTCTCTCTTCAAAACCATTATTGCTTTTAATCAAGAAGGTGTCTCCGTTTTTAAAAAGGAAATAGCCGATAATCTTTTTTTTCTTCAAAAGCTCTATGGCTTCCTTTCCCCCCGCCTTAATTACACTTATTCCCCCTTGACTCCGAATTTTCTCAAAAAGATTTTGCCGACCGCAACCAAAAAGAAGATGGTCCCAGGTGTTGACTTTAACCCGAGCATCGAAATAATCAACAATTTGAGCAACAATATCGCGACAACCCAATCTTTCTAGAGCTTTGACTCTATGAACGCCGTCTAAGACAAAAAATTTACGAGTTTTTATTTCGGAATTTTTCAAATTCCGAAATAAACAAGAGTCCCTATTAAAATTAACCGCAATTATTGGATTCCTAAAATAGCTGTCGCTCTTTATTCTTTTAACTAATTTCTTTACCCTGCTTTCGTCGGCTTTCTCGTGAAGTATTAATTTATTAATGGGGATAACTTTTAATTTTGGAAAGTTGTCATTCATAATTTACTTTTCAATAAATCGGCTAAGGTGATTGAATCCAACGTTGAATTCAAAACATCTTGAATTTTTTGCCAGACGGCAAAACTCTTGCAAACTTTTTTTCGCGGACAAGGCAACCGCTCTTTTTTCTCTCTAGCCACGCATCTTACCGGGGCAAACGTTCCTTCAATAGCTTTTATTATTTCTCCGACGCTGATTTTGGAGGGCTGGCTGGCTAAACAATATCCTCCACCGGCGCCTTTTTTAGCCAAAATTAGCCCCGCCTTTTCTAATTTAGAAATTATTTTTTCCAAATAATCAAAAGAGATATTTTCTTTCTCTGAAATTTTTTTCAGCGAATGGACGCGCTTTTCTTCAAAAACGCTCCCCAGGTAAACCATTGCCCGAAGCCCGTATTGAGATTTGGTTGACGCCTTAAACATAAAAATTTGGAAACAATAAAACCGACCTTTTTGGTCGGTTTTATTTTACCTGACAGGCAAATCTTTGTCAAGAGTTCAAAATGAATTTTCAGTTCCTTAGAGTTGCCCCGACTTTTGTAAGCGAGATTTTAAGGCTCCTCGCTCAACACCTTGGAATTGGTTTGAGAATTCTCGCAAACCAATCCCAGCCGACACAAATTTAAATTGTTAGTTCCACGAGCAGGTTCCCCTACCCGTGCCTTGTTACGACTTAGCCCCTCTCACTGAGCCTGCCTTAGCTCCCCTTGCGGGGCACTTCAGGCATTCCCAGCTCGCTTGGCTTGACGGGCGGTGAGTACAGGACTCAGGAACGTATTCACCGTGACGTGGCTGATTCGCGGTTACTAGCGATTCCGGCTTCATGAGGTCGAGTTGCAGACCTCAATCCGAACTGAGACCGCTTTTGATGGGATTAGCTCCGCCTTGCGGCTTGGCAAACCCTTTGTAACGGTCATTGTACCACGTGTGCAGCCCAGGGCGTCAAAGGGCCATGCTGATTTGGCGTCATCCCCGCCTTCCTCCGCGTTATTCGCGGCAGTCCCCTATGACAATTAAAACATAGGGCAGGGGTTGCGCAGGTTCCGGCATCTAAGCATGCGCCTCAAGGCACCTGCTGACGACCATATACTTCTTTTATTACTAAAAGTATGGACTATACCATTTCCCAATTATTTAATTGGGACCGACGTGTAATGAAAGTTTTGCTTCGTTAGAAATCAATCTTGATTGATTTTTAGACTTCCATTAAGCTCTCTTTAGCCCTCGTGAGAGTTAAGTCTCTACGGGGTCAATAGCCACACCTCGCTATGCTCGGGTGGAATTTCTAATTTCTAATTTTTAATTTCTAAATAATGATTTAATTTCTTAATATTTAAAAATTAAGTCATTAAAAATTGTTTAAAAATTGAAAATTAAAAATTCGTACCGAACGCAGTGAGGTATGGCTACGACTTCCCACGGTATTGCCCATTCTTCTATTTTAACATAAAAGAGTTTGGGTTTCACCGTTATGAGTCGGTTTTTCAATCCGCCTTACGGC
>JAGUVE010000101.1 GCA_020063075.1 Parcubacteria group bacterium
AAAAAACCCCCAAAAAATTTCTCTATACAATCGAATTTTTTCCCGAAGAAGGCAAATACCATTATGACGGCCATCGGCTCTGCCAAATCAGTTTTTCGCCAGCCGAGTCAAAAAAACATAAGGGGATTTGTCCGAATTGCGGCCGGTCCTTGACCATCGGGGTTCTAAATCGGGTTGAGCAATTAGCCGACCGGCCCGAGGGCTTTCAACCGGAAAACGCCATTCCTTTTAAAAGCTTGATTCCTTTGGAAGAAATAATTGCCGACGCTTTATCGCAGGGCGTTGGAACAATGGAAGTTGAAAGAGGATATAAGGGCCTGCTTGAAAAATTCGGTTCAGAATTTAATGTTCTTTTAAATGCTTCAAGAGATGATCTGGGGAAGGCAACCCTGCCGGAAATTGCCGAAGGTATAGTCCAGGTTAGGGAGGGAAAAGTTTTTATTGAACCCGGCTACGACGGCGTCTATGGAAAGGTTAAGATTTTCTCAAAAGGAGAGGAAAAAACCTTATCAAAACAAAAAACCTTATTTTAAACCCCGCTATGAAAATTGGCATTCCTAAAGCGCTTATCTATTGGAAAAGACCTTATTTTTGGGAGAGTTTTTTTGAGAACCTGGGTTTTGATGTTTTATTATCTCCCAAAACCAATAAAGAAATTGTTGAAATGGGGGTAAAAGCGTCTGACCCTGAAACCTGTTTTTCCGTAAAGGTTTTTTTCGGCCATCTTTTATGGTTGGAAGGGAAGTGCGATTTTATTTTTGTGCCGCGGTTAAAAACCAATAAGGAAAAACTTGAGTATTGTCCCAAATTTTTCGGTTTGCCTGATTTGGCTAAAATTGCGGTAAAAACCAAAATCCTGACGGAAACATTCGACGAAATAAAAGAAAACCGTTTAAAGGCCCTGGAAAGATTGGGAAAGAAATTGAATAAAAATAAAAGAGAAATTCAAAGGGCAACAGAAATTTCCGAGAAAAGAGAAAAGGAAAGGGAGGAAGAAATAAATAAAAATTTTTTTGAAAAAATAAATTCAAACAAACCGAAAATTGTCTTGATTTCTCACCCCTATAATTTGCAGGACGAATATGTTAATTTGCGTTTGGAAGAAAAATTAAAGGAGTTGGGAGCGGAAGCGATATTTATTGACGAAGTTCCCATCAGCGCAAATCGGTTTACCCCGTTAGATAAATTATCTAACGGGGCGAGTCAGCATAAATCAGCGCCTTCAATAAATTTTCACTGGGAATTTGGAAAAGAGATAATGGAGAAGATAGATTCCCTTTTTTTGACTTCCGGAGAAAAGAATTTCCGCCTGTCGGGAGCAATTGAAATTTCTGCCTTCGCTTGCGGCTGCGACTCGGTTTTAAAAGAGTTTGTTGAAAAAAAATTTAAGGAAAATAAAATTCCCTTTCTCTATCTAATAATTGACGAGCATACCGGCGAAGCCGGTTTTCAAACCCGGCTTGAGGCGTTTCTGGATACTCTCGGAAGCTAAATAGCCGACAACATTATTTTTATTTTTTATTTGAAAAAAGGAAATTTTTTGATAAGATTAGAAATTGATTTATGGAAGTAAAACCAATTATTACTTTTCCCAGGTGGGGGAATTATACGATTGCCTTTAAAACCCTTTTTGAAAAATTGGGCTTGGAAGTTATTCCGCCCGGAGAAATCAATTCCCAGACGATTTTGGAAGGCGCGAAATTGAGTCCGGAAATGTTTTGCTTTCCCCTGAAAACCACTCTGGGAAGTTATATCCCGGCTTTGAAAAAAGGAGCTAATACGATTTTAATGGTTGAAAACATCGGCGGCTCCTGCCGGCAGAGATATTATGGCACGATACAAAGCAAGGTCCTGAAAGAGGGCGGTTGGGAAATAAACGTTGTTAATTTTAGGGCGACCCCGCGGGGCATCTATTCAGACCTAAAAAAGATTTCCGGCGCGTCATTTTTGGAAATTTTTCGCGCCGGTCGATTTTTCTATAAAAAACTTCGTCTTATTGAAAAAATTGAAAAACAAGCCCAATATCTGAGACCGAGAGAGTTAGAGAAGGGGGCAACCGATAAGGCATTAGATTGGGCCTTACTGGAGATTGAGAGAGTAAATGAGGAGAAAAATTTCTCGCGTTCAAAAAAAGAAATCTCGCGGAAATTTTCTGAAATCAAAATTAAAAATGCCAAAAATTTGCCCAAAGTCGGTTTAATAGGAGAAATTTATACCGTTTGCGACCCGGTTATTAATTTTGGACTTGAAAGAAAACTAGGCAAAGAAGGAATTGAAATTCATCGGCAAATGGATATTACTTACCATCTAAAAAAATCAATTTTCCCCTGGCAGGAGCGGCTCCTGCAAAGAAAGATAAGTCCTTATTTAAAATCAACCGTCGGCGGCCACGGCCGGGACGCCATTTACGAGATGTTAAATTATGTTAAACAGGGCTTTGACGGAGTAATCCAGATTTTGCCAGCAATGTGTATGCCCGAGGTGACTATTCGGCCGATTTTGGAAAAAATTCATCAAAAATCAGGCATTCCCTTTTTATCTCTTTCCATTGACGAACAGGTGGCGGAAGCAGGAATTGATACGCGAATTGAGGCGTTCGTCGACGTTATTAAAAACCATCATAAAAATATATGAAAACTTATCTTGGCATAGATGTTGGTTCAATTTCATATAAGTTCGTCTTAATTGACGAAAAGAATGAGGTTTTGTTTTGGCTTTATAAAAGAACGGAAGGAAATCCGATAGGCGCCATTCAGCAGGGTTTGAGGGAATTGAGAAAGTTTATTAAAAATCACAACACCGAAATTAAAATTGACGGGGTTGCCAGCACCGGGTCTGCCCGTTATTTGGCCGGGGTTGTTTCCGGCGCCGATTTGATTAAAAATGAAATTACCACTCATGCCAGAGCCGTTTCTAGTTTTATTCCCGACGCCAAAACCGTAATTGAAATCGGCGGCCAGGACTCAAAAATAATTATTTTGGAAAACAAAGTGGCGGTTGATTTCGCAATGAACCTTATCTGTTCAGCCGGAACCGGCGCTTTTCTTGATGCTCAAGCGTACAGATTGGGGGTTCCGGTTGAAAAATTTGGAGAATTGGCCTTGAGTTCAAAGACCCCCACCGTTATCGGTTCAAGGTGTTCGGTTTTCGCAGAATCGGATATGATTCACAAGCAGCAAATCGGCCATAAAATTGAGGACATTGTTGCGGGGCTATGTCAGGGATTAGCCAGAAACTATTTAAGCGGGGTCGGCAAGGGGAAGAGAATAAAGCCGCCGATTATTTTTTTGGGCGGCGTTTCAGAAAATTTGGGAATGAGGCGGGCGTTTGAAAAGGCGTTAGACCAAAAAATCGTTGTCCCCTTTTATAATACGGTAATGGGAGCTTTGGGCGCGGCTCTGCTGATAAAAGAAATAAGCCCTGCCCAAACAAAATTCCGAGGCTTTGAGGTTTCAGAGAAAGACATCAGATGCGCTTCTTTTCAGTGCCGCGGCTGTCCTAATCAGTGCGAAGTCATAGAGGCAAGGATTGACGGGAAAATTATTGCCAGGTGGGGCGACAGATGCGCCAAATGGTCAAATTTAAACCCGGCATGATAATTTCAGTTTATTCCATTGACTTTATTCTTTGGCATGTCAAAATAAAATAATGAAGTTCAAAAATTTAGACCCCATTAGAAAATATATCTCTAACGGGGCAGGCAAAAAGTCGCTTATTTATTTAGGTGTCGTTATTATCGCCTCCCTGCTCTCGCTTTT
>JAGUVE010000094.1 GCA_020063075.1 Parcubacteria group bacterium
CTCGGGGAGCAGTTAAAGGGAGGAGAGGAGGTGGCGCTCCAAGAATACGAAAAATGGAGAGAAAAGCAAAAATTGTAGATTTACTACCTCTATGTTCATAAAAGGAGTGGGAATGACAAAATTTGATTTCAGCCAGAAGCCCTGGTGGAGTTTTGCTTACACAGCGGCAATTGAGGCGCTGGAAGACGCAAAAATGAAAATTTCTGAAATTGATGCCATTGTTTTAACTACGATGTCCAGTTGCGACGGAGTGGGCGAGCACCAGACCCATAAGACCTCTTTGATTTCCGATTTATTTAAGACAAACGTGCCGATTATTGAGACGCCTTCGGTTTGTTCCGGCGGCGGAGTGGCTTTTTGGACCGCCAATCATTTAAAGGACTTCAAGAATATTTTGGTTTTGGCTGGGGAAAAATTGGTTGACAATAAAAGCGAAGTGGTTGCCCACCTTATATTGTCGGCGGCTGAAAGAGCGCTGGAGCAGACAGAAGGGATGCTTTTTCCGGTGCAGAACGCTCTGGTCTGGCAAAAATATATGGAAAAATACGGCGCGACAATGGATGATTTGGCTTTAGTCGCTTTTAAAAATCAGCAGAATGCGGTTTTTAATCCCAAGGCGTATTATTATAAAAGACCCGTTACCTTGGAAGAAATCAAAAAGTCGCCGGTTGTCGCTTCTCCTCTGCGGCTTTTTGATTGTTCTTTGTCGGTCAACGGCGGAGCGGCGGCAATTGTTTCTCAAGAAAAAACCGACATTGAAGTAATTGGTTCCGGTTTTGCCACCGATTATCTTTTAACTTTTGGCAGAGAAGATGTTACTCATTTTAAGGCGACAAAATTAGCGGCAGAAATTGCGTATAAAGAAGCCGAGGTCGCGCCAAAAGACATTCAAGTTGCCGAAGTCCACGATGCTTTTACCTCGGTTGAATTGTTTTCTTACGAGGACTTGGGTTTTGCCGAAATTGGCAAAGGGAACGAGCTGATAAGAACAGGAAAAGTAAATTTAGGCGGTAAACTGCCGGTCAACCCATCGGGGGGATTGAAAGCAAAGGGGCACCCCATTTCGGTCACAGGTCTTGCTCAAATCTATGAAATTACCGAGCAATTAAGAGGTAAATGCGGCGAGCGCCAGGTAAAGCCCCTGCCCAAAATTGGCCTGTGCCACAACATCGGCGGCACCGGCGGGAGCGTGACGGTTAACATTTTGAGAAAAATTTAATTTGTTTTGAATTTTTTTAAAAGCTCTCTGAAGATTTTTTTTATTTTGGGAGATATTTCAATTAGACAAATTCCTTTATTTGGCAGGCCGTAAACAACGGCCGTTTTTTTTCCAGAAAGCAAAACCGCGGGAATCGCCAAGAGGTCTTCTTCCCCCTCAACAAATACATTTTTATTTTTTTTGAGCGCTTTTTTGATTACTTGCCAGACGCCTTTTTGAATCGTGCCTCGCGGATTTGAACACTTCAAAGCCCCCCACCAAAAATTTGGTGGGGGGTTGATTTTCCTCCTTTTAATTCTGCCGTCAAAGATTTTCACATCGGAAGGCAGAGTTAAAGAGCAGTAGTCCCCGACGGTTATTATTTTTTTGAACCTTTTTTTCTCAAGAAGTTGTTGAAATTTTTTAATAACTTCTGTTTTCTTTCCCAAAATAGAAATTCCCAAAGGTTTTCTTAACTTTTTTCTCAGGAAATTCGGCAAAATGTATGTTTTCATAATATTTCATTATACCACACTATTTTTTATCTTTTCATTTGGAAAAAGATATGATAAATTGAAATTAGCGAGAAAACAAAAAAAGCGGCCTGATTATTTAAAATAAAAAAGCCGTTTTTTAACAAATGGCAAATAAACTTTACCGTGGAAGAACCATCCGGTCAAACAATGAGTTTGGGAAAGAAAATTTTAAATCTTTGTTTGAGTATTATGGATTTGATAAGAAAGATGAAAAGCAATATCCGGTGGTTAGTAAAATTTTAAAACAAATAACGCCGGAAAGAATAGAAAAAGAAGTTGAGAAAATTAAGAAAATTGAAATTCCGCCGGAACTTCAAAAATGGGTTAGGGAATATGAGAAAGTGGGCGAAAGAAAACGTTTGTTGTGGAATTTTTGGTACCGTATGTTTCAAACAAATTCATTTCCTGTTTTTTTTATTATCTTCAAAAAAATCAAGAATCATTTGCGCGTGTTAAATTATTGATCACTATGTTTATCGTCCAATTGGATGATATTGCTGATAAAGAGCAGAAACAAAAATTGTTTGGCGAATTAGTAAAAATCCCTTTTCAATCAGATTTTATAAAAACTAATCATTTAAATTTGGAGGATAAAAAATATCTTATTTTTACACAGAAGCTTTGGAATTATATTAAAAAACAAGTTAAAAATTATTCAAATTATGAAAATTTGAAAAGAATTTTTGAATACGATATTTACCAAATATTTAATTCTATGAAATATTCTTGTCTTGTTAACGAAAACCCCTGGTTAATTAACAAAGCTGAATTTTGGCTTTATCTTCCGAACAATATGGCTTTTATGTTGGGGTTGATGATAAACCTAATGGGGGCAAGTAAATTTAATTTTAAAAACATAGGGGCCTTAAGAGAGATTATTTGCGAAGCTCAAAAAATTGGCAGAATTAGTAATTGGCTTTCAACGTGGCGAAGAGAAGTCAAAGAGGATGATTTTACTAGCGGAATCTTTGCTTACGCTATTAAAAAAGATATTTTAAAAGCAGACGACATAAAAATATTGTCAAAAAACAAAATTGTAGAAAAAATTAGGAGAGCAAATATTGAAATTTATTTATTAAGAGATTGGCAAAAGTACTTTAACAATATTAAAAAATATATAAAATGTAAATTTATTGATATTGAAGGTATTCTGGAAGGGCAAAAACAACTTTTGTTTTTAGATTTGATTACTGTTGATTATAAGTAATTAATTATGATTTTAGATTTTCAATTTATAAACAAAATATTAATATTATTCATAAACTTGACAGGCACATGGTTAATCCTTTGGGTTTACTTAGCCGATAACAAAAAAATAATTAATCGTGGTTTTGCTTTGTTCGTAACCCCGGTTTTATTATAGATTGATTTTTATAACTTTGCTTTTTTATTGAACCACAATTTATTAGCTTTATTATTAACCAGATTAACATTTGCGTCGGCTTTTATTTTTTTTTATTGGTTTCTATTATTTTTTTATTGTTTGGTTTTTGGAAGAAAAAGGTAGATACCTTATTATAGGGAAGTTAATTATAGTTTCTGAGAGCATCTTTGCCCTTATAACTATTTTTACTAATCTAATTATAAAAGATATTAATATTGGTAAATTTGGTATTATTCCAATTTTTTCAGATGTGGGCGGGATAATTTTTAATCTTACCGCAACCATATTAACGGCACTTACCATCGGGATTCTTATAATAAAATATTTTAAGCTACCTCAAAAAGTAAAACAAAAAATTCAATATTTTTTAATAGGAGTTTTTATTTTCGTCTTTGGAGTTTTTACCTTCGGGGTAACCTTACCATCCCTATTTAAGATATACGATTATTATCAAATTGCAAACTATTTTACCATTTTTCTTCTTTTCTTTACCGCCTA
>JAGUVE010000086.1 GCA_020063075.1 Parcubacteria group bacterium
TTAAAACCCTTCTTTTTTAATTCAGAAATAATAGATTCCACCTCAACTGGAATTTCCATACCTTGTTTTTATCATATTTTATTGTCATTTTCCAGATTTGCTCTTATAATCAAACCCAGTAGTGGACTTTGGCTGACCTTCGGTCAAACTATTCCGCCTTCGTCGGAATAGCCAAAGTTCTACTGCCGGGTAAATATATGTTAGACGAGCAAACTTACGAAAATAGAAGTTGGTTAAGCTGGCTAAAAAAAATTTTGGTCTCAGCTGTTATCTTTGTTTTGATTTTTCTATTGGTAAAAACCTTTTATTTAAACAGGCCGGAGCTTTCACCAGCCGAGGCAACCATTTTTTATTTAAAAGCGGAACAGAACTTTGAACGAGAAACGGCTGAGAAGTATCTTTTTAGTAATTTGGAGAAAGTGGAAATGTTGGGAGAGAAGTACCAAGATTTGAGGAAAATCAGGTGGGTAAAAAAAGAAAAAGATGGAAAAGAACCGGTTTTTGCGATAAAGAGTCAAAGGATTGAGAAAAAAGAGGCAATAATTAATATTTCGGAAAAGAGTAATAAAAAAGAGGGGCTTCCCTTTTTTGATTATTTTTTGCCGGAAGAGTTGGTTTTTGATGTCTGGCTGGGAAAAGTCGGAAATTGGAAAGAAGGTTATCAGTGGCGGCTTATAAAAGTTAATTCAGCCGACTTGGTTCTAAATAAAAAATTGGGAGAAAAAATCGAAATCAGTAGGGAGCTTTTTCTCAGACCAATCAACATTGAAGAATATTGGCCAGAAAACGTAAAATTACCGGAAGGAATAAAAATTATTTCTTTAGAAATTGAATATGAAAATAAAGGCGCCGACCCGGTAAGAATTTATTTATTTGATGGTTGGAAGATAATTACTGAAAATGGAAGCGTCTTTGGTCCGCCCTCTTTAACCTCAGCCCTTGTTTTAAGGGAACCCATACCCTATGATCAAGAATTGGAACCTGCTCAAATAAAAAAGGGGTATATTGTTTTTGAGGTCCCGAAAGAAATTTCACTGGAAAGAGTAAAAAAGATATTATTTAGAAACTTAGACAAAAAGATTATATTTCAAATAGAATAATATGGCAAAGAAAATTATTTTAGCAATTATTTTTTTATTGATTTTCTTATTCGGTTCTTGGCAGGCAAAAGAGGTCTTTTCCGCCAAGGAGCATGCCTGCGACGACCCGCCATTAACCACTTTTTCTAATGGTTCAAATTTAATTACAGCAATTATTCCACCCGGCGGCGGAAAAGTTACGGCTGGCAAAATAAAATTAGTTATGGAAAGCGACGTCTGCCAAGCCCAAATAACCTTAGACAGGGCTCCTTCTCTTGTTGCCGAAACTCCCTATATTTGGATACCAAATTCTGCTGACAACACCGTAGCCCAAATTAGAACTAAAGACGGGACTTTGGTGAAATTATACAGCGGTTATTTCAGCAACCCCTCCCGGATTACCGTAATTCAGGGCGGCGATGTCTGGATCGCCAACCGAGGAAATACTCAGGTCATTCGTCTAAAACCTAAATCAGGGTCGGAAGAATATGAGTACGGCGGTTATGTTGATATAGGCCAATCTCTGGTAAGAGCCGTTACTTTTGATAGAAATGGCTATTTATGGGCAGGCACTTGCGCCGGCGGCAGCGATCGGCTTAGGGTATTTTGCGCCGGCGATTTAACTTGCGGCCCAGATCCAATAGGAACAATGAGGGCTGAATTGGCAAATGGCAAATGTAATTATGGAATGATCGGAGACCGATATGGATTTGTCTGGTCAGTGGGAAGCGGTGTTATAACAAGCTATTCCTATTCCGGCGGAGCTATTAGTCAAGTAGACCAGGGCAGTGTGCCAGGCCAATATGGAATAGGAATGGATAACGATGCCAATATCTGGGTTGGAAGACACGGCGGCGGCGGCGTATATAAAATAATAAGGAGTCCAAGCGGCACAATACTAAGTATTTCACTTTATCCGAGCGGTTTGTCGTCAAATACCGGAGTGGCCGCAAGCGGAGACAACAAAGTATGGGCGGCGGGATACGGCTCCGGCCTGGTAAGCGTATTTAAAACCGACGGCACCTTTATTGCAAATTATCCTACCGGCGCCCCTCATGGAGTGGCAATTGATTCCAATAATAATGCCTGGGTTGTAAATTTAGGGGGCGGCGGGCCAAATCCAATAAATCCAAATCCTCCCGGAACCTGCGGCGGCAGCGGAACCGTAACGGTAATAAGGACGGATGGCTCATTAATCGCTACTTATCCGACTTGCGGCAACGGACCCTATAATTATTCCGATATGACCGGATTCCGGACGCCAATGGTTACATTTGAGGTTGGCGACGTTTCCGTTACACCGCCAAGCTACCCTTTTGTTATTAACGATACCAATGTCCCCGGTTTTTCCAATGCTTTAAATAATGCTTTTCAAACCTGCAATTGCCAGGGATGTGTTGTTTCCGCCGAAAGTGTCTGCGGAAATCTGTATTGCGAAGTGCCGATTACCCTGTCGTCGGTTTTTGCCGGCGGAGCTTATACTTTGGGCGATTTATCGGTTCATTACGGAGACCCTGTCTCAAAAGTAAAAGGGGGATTGGTTCCTTGCGGAAGAAACTGCGACGATGTTTCAACTGAAATTCGTGAAAACGCTCCCTGCACTCTTTGCTCTACCTTTGTTCTTTCAAAAAGAGTGATTGACTTTACTTTTGCCTATATTGTTATTCCCTTGGCAATTTTAATGATGGTCATCGGCGGGCTTTTGTATGCGCTGGTTGGCGAAGACACGGCCCGAA
>JAGUVE010000039.1 GCA_020063075.1 Parcubacteria group bacterium
ATGCCATTGTCAAGCGGAACTTATTTGGGATTAAGGTTGTTTTGACGGCTCTTTTTGTGGGGTTAATTGCCATTTTGCTTTTTTTGGATACCCTTGTCCTTACGGAAGACCCTATTTTGAAAATTTTAAAGGGAATAATTTTTATCTTCTTTCTCTTTTTCGGCTATTATTTGATTAGAGCCACCCATGAAGAAGAAATGAGGAGAGAAGAAGCAGAGAGATTGGCTGCTCAAGAAAGAGTTTTGAGAGAAGAAGCAGAGATGGTTGCCGTTCGAGAATCTGCTTTAAGGAAAAAGCTGGAACGACTAAATCAAGCCAGGCAGCAGTTTCTTTTGTCCAGCCAGCATTATTTCAGGACGCCGCTAACCGCCATCAGGGGATTTTTAGAACTGGCCCTGGACAATAAAATGACTAAGTCCCTTCCAGATGAAGTTGAAAAATGGCTCCGGGGCGCCAAGAAAGGAACCGAAGAATTAAAAAAAAGAATTGAGGAGTCGTTGGAAATCAGTCAAATGGAATCAGGCAAGAAAATTCTGGAGTTAAAAGAGGTTCAGCTGGAAGAACCGGTAAAAGAAACAATCAAAGAAGTGAAAATTGAAGCCGAGTTTAAAAAACTGCCCCTCATCTTTGAGAAACCAAAGACGCCGCTGATAAAGGTGAAGGTTGACGAAGCAAGGATGAGGGAAGCCCTTTCAAACATTATTGAGAACGCCATTAAACATACCCCTTCGGGAAAAATTGTGATTAAATTAGAAGAAGTTAAGGGAGGAAGGGCAATTTTATTTTCGGTCAAGGATACCGGTATTGGCATACCAAAAGAAGAACTGTCTTTTATAGGCACGACGCCCTTTGAGAGGGGTAAGGGCGGCCAAAAACTCTCTCCTTTGGGCAAAGGAATTGGGCTTTATTTGTCGCGCTTGATTATAGAATCCCACGGTGGTAAACTTCGGGCGGAATCAGAGGGGGTGGATAAGGGCTCAACCTTTTTTGTTGAACTGCCGATAAAATAGCTATGAAAAAAATATTATTAATTGAAGATGATTTGCCAACAATTGAGCTTTATAAAACGGCCCTTAAAGCGGCAGATTTTGACATTAAAACGGCAAACACCGCCTCTCAAGCCCTGGCAAGGTTAAAAGAAATTAGAGAAGGAAAAAAAGAAAAACCGGATTTAATTTTGTTAGACCTGATATTGCCGGACATGAACGGCAAATCTATATTAAAAGAGGTGAAAGAACGTTCAGAAACTAAAGATATTTTGGTTTTTATTTTGAGTAATTATAGCGACCCTAAATTATACGAGAAATTACTAAGGGAGGGAGCCGATAAATTTTTAGTTAAAATTAATATTACTCCCAAAGAGTTAGTTAAAACAGTAGAGGAAGCTCTAAAATAATGTTTTATCAGTGTCCAAAATGTAAAAAAAATTGGCAGTATCCGCTGGAAAAATGTTCGGAATGTTTTTTGGAATTAGAAAGAAGAAAATCCGAGAAGATTAAAGTTGTTGGCATCTCAAAGGTAAGCATCCCGACAATTTTTCATCCGAAAGTTCCTTATTTTGTTTTACTCTTGGAAGATGAAAAGGGGAACAGGTGGGTTCAGAAATCAGTTAAAGAATATAAAATCGGAGAAGAATTTAAAAAAGAAGCGATTCAGGACAAAGAAGCCGTTGCAATTTGGCGAATAAAGTACGAGTTTCTAGAAGCCATTGAAAGAGTCGTTGATTTGCTTGGCGGCTTGAAAATCAATCAAGATTCAAAAATTTTAATTTTGCCAACCTTAAATTCTCCAAAACATTCTTATTTTAGCGAGAATACCGGTCCCGAATTTTTGGCGGCCGCGATTAAATATTTGCAAGAAAGGGGAGTTAAAACGGAAAATATTAAGGTGGCAGGTCAAAGTTTTGATGAAATTCCTATTAGCGCTTCGGCTCAAAAGTCGCAGTTATTAAATGTCTGCCAGGAAGCGAAAATCAATCCCCTGGATTTAGCCCAGACAAAATTTGTTAAAAAGGATGCTTTTGAGATTTCAGAAGAGGTTTTTTCAACCGATTTAGCCATTAATCTCCCCATCTTGAAAGCAGGCAAGGCCTCAGCCAGTGAAAATCTTTTTAAACTTTTAAAGAAAGAAAATTATCTTGGGCTGAAATATTTATCTTCGGATAAGGAGATTTTTCAAGGTTTAACAAAATTTTTGCCTCCAATTTTAACCCTGGCCGATGCCCAAAATGTCCAAAAAAGAGACAAATTTGTCGCTTATTTGGGGCTGGTTTTTGCCAGTTTTAACGCCCTTAATTTAGACAGGGTTTTTGCGGAAATTACTATGGCGGAATTGCCAGAAGCCCTGAAAAGTGCTAAGATTGAAAACATCCCAATTTTAGGGAGAAAGGTTGAAGAAGTGCAATTTAATTTAGAAAAACAATAAAAATAATATGGAAACAGCAATTACATTTAATAAAATAGACGAAATCAGATATTTAACTTTTAGATGGAGATATTCTCTCAGTATCCCCCAAAAAATAACCTTAGCCCTGACTATGGCGGCTTTAACCGGCTTGGTTGCCCAAATCAGGTTTCAACTGCCCTGGACACCGGTGCCAATTACCGGGCAAACCTTTGCCGTTTTACTTTCCGGCGTTTTACTTGGCGGGGGATGGGGAGGATTGAGCCAGGCGTTGTACGCCTTTTTGGGCTTTGCCGGCGTTCCCTGGTTTGCCGGAGCCAGCGGCGGCGGGGCTGTCCTGACCGGGGCTACCGCCGGGTATATTTTTGGTTTTATTTTAGCCGCCCTTTTTCTCGGTTATTTTACGGACAGATACATTCGCTCGCGAACTTTCTTCAGCATGTTTTTACTGATGCTTTTTGCCAACTTTGTTTTAATTCACGGACCTGGTTTAATAGTTCTCTATAATTGGCTTCACGCCATTAAGGGGTTGAACCCGAGCTTCTTTACTCTTCTCGGGTTGGGAACCTTGCCCTTCATTGCCGGGGATGTAATTAAGGCGATGCTGGCGGCGGCTGTTGCCAAGGGCATCACGCCAAAAAGAGCTTATAATGGCGAGGTTGATAAATAAGCTCAGGGGTCACCATCTCTTGTGTTTGTTGACCTTTCAGGGTTTGGGATACAATCCCGAATTTGTTGAAAACATGAAAAGGGTCGTCCGAAAATTTCGTTCTAACCACGGTTCAACCCTCATCTTAACAACCGATACCGACATTATATGCTCCGGCTGCCCTTTTAATAGGGGTGATAGATGCTTTAAAAGAGAAGATTCGGAAAAAAGAACCAAAGTTTATGATTTGAAAGTTATGGAATTTTTTGGTTTTAAGGAAGGAGAGAAAATAAAAGTTGGTCAGGCCTGGAGAAAAATAAAGAATAAAATTTTGCCAAAAGACCTATCCAAAATATGCCCGGGCTGCGAGTGGCTAAGGCACTGCTCTAATTTATCTAATTTTAA
>JAGUVE010000084.1 GCA_020063075.1 Parcubacteria group bacterium
GCAAATATTGATGGGAGAATTGTTGGCGATGGAAACCAAGGAAAAATCACGGCTAAAATTAAAGATTTATTTTTTGAAACGGTAAGGGCTGAAAATAAAAAGTATAGCAAGAGATGGTGCGCCAGGGTAAAGACATAACCCTTATGCGCCGTTCAAAATATGTTTAAAATCGTCAAGACCGACAAAGCGCCTTCAGCTTTGGGCCACTATTCGCAGGCGATAATTGTTAATAATTTTATTTTCTGTTCAGGTCAAATTGGCGTTGAACCAAAAAGCGGTCAGCTATCAGAGGGAATTGAAAAACAAACTGAACAGTCGCTTAAAAATTTAGAAGCGGTCTTGACCGAAGCCGGTTCTGAATTAAAAGATATTGTTAAGACAACCATCTATCTTAAAAACATTTCCGATTTTCCTAAAATTAACGAAATCTACGCCGAATTTTTAAATGGCAATAGACCGGCCCGAGCGACCGTGGAAGTGGCCAATCTGCCAAAAGGGGCCCTAATTGAAATTGAAGCCGTCGCAGTTAAAAATTAATTAGCGACCTTAGAGAAAACGGTCAAGAACAGTTCTTGACCAATCTAAAATTACAAAATCCCTCACCTTGAGGGATTTTGTTTTGGGTAAAAATGCCTTATACTAATAGATAAGATGAGATTTTCCGTTTCTACAAAGGGGTTTAACGATATTATTGATATTACTCCGAGGGTTGAGGAAGCAGTTGGAGAATCAAAAATAAGAGACGGAATTTGTTTAGTATTTTCGCCGGGTTCAACGTGCGGGATAACGACAATCGAATATGAATCGGGCCTAATTGAGGACTTAAAAATGGTTTTGGAAAAAATTGCGCCGCTGAACAAAGATTATGAACATTGCAAAAAGTGGGGCGATTGTAACGGCTACGCTCATATCAGGTCGGCCCTGATTAAACCTTTTTTAACCGCGCCAATTGAGGATGGAAAATTGGCCTTGGGCACCTGGCAGCAAATCGCCTTTATTGATTTTGACAATCGGCCGAGAGAAAGAGAGATTTTAGTAAAAATAATCGGTAAATAAATAATGTTAAAAATAATCAACAGAGTTATTAAGATATTGATAGTCAGCGATTTTGTTTTTAATTCGGCCTGGGGCTTGCTGGCGCCCGTCTTTGCCATATTTTTGGTTGATAAAATTGCTTTTGGCAGCGCAATTGAAGGAGCGAAAATAGCCGGTTTTGCCAGCTTGATTTTTTGGGTGACAAAATCAATTTTGCAGATTCCGATTGGCAGATATTTGGATAAAAATCACGGCGAAAAAGACGATTTTTTGTTTATGTTTTGGGGCACTTTTATCACCGGCCTCGCCCCTTTTGGCTTTTTAATTTCTTCTTCCGCCTGGCACATATATCTTCTTCAACTTTTTCAAGCCGTGGGCCAGGCATTAATGGTTCCCTCTTGGCTAGCTATTTTTACCAGACATATTAATAAAGGAAATGAGGCATTCCAGTGGAGCGTTAGAAGCACCTCTTTGGGCTTTGGAGTAGGAATTTTTGGAGCAATTGGAGGAATTATGGTTGCCACTTTTGGATTTAAATTACTATTTATTTTAGTCGGCGGATTCACCATAGTTTCCGCCTTTTTGCTTTTGTTAATAAAAAAAGAAATGGCTATAAAAACTAAACCCTTTAAACACATTCCTCCATTTTTCCCCCCGATATGAAAAGAAGATTGGCGTAAATTTTTAGCTAAACCCAATGAAGAAAGTTAGATTTATATTAACTTTCATAATTATCTTTTTGGCAGTGGTATTGGCTGACATCAGTAATGCTGCGCCTTGTTCCACCGGCGGCGCGGTTACCATAACAACTTCTTGCGAAATAAATGGCGTAGCAAATTATACAGACCTTACCATAACCGGCGGAGCGCAGGTTACTTCGGCTGTTGGAAATAAAATAGAGATTGTAGCCACTGGAAAAGTACAAATAGATGCTGGTTCCGGCATTGAAGTAAGTGGGAAAGGAAATAATGCCGCGGGTCAGGGCGCAAACAGTTCTAGTAATGGCAGCGCTTGCGGCGGCGTGTTTGCCGGCGGCGGCGGAGGTTATGGGGGCGCGGGAGGAGCCGGAAGCAGTGACATTATTGGAGGAGGGCCAGGCGGCGCAACTTATGGTTCTAACATCTCGCCAGACCAGTTGGGTTCGATGGGCGGGCTGGGCGGCGGAAACTCATCGGGTAATGGCATGGGCGGCGGAGCGGTTAAAATACAAGCCAAGCAAATTATTCTTAATGGTTATATTAAAGCCAATATGGCACTAGCGGCTCTGATCCCAGAGGGAATGACGGCAGCGGCGGCGGCGGCGGAGGAAGCGGCGGAAGTGTTTGGTTAATGGTTTCTGACAATTTTAATTTTTCAGGCGGCGTGATTGAAGTCGGCGGCGGCAACGGAGGGTCTGATGGTAATTGCGGCGGGCGGGATGGAGGCGGCGGAGGCGGTGGAGGCGGCAGAATATCGCTTAAATACAAAGGACCAAAGGTTGGCGCCGGAACTCATTTTGAATCAGGAGGAGGCCGAGGAAACGGAGGAAGCGGAGGATCTGGCGGAGCCGCTGGCACTTTTTTTGAAGACGCCTGTTTTCAAAAAGCTTGCGGGGATTATTGCGGTGGCTTGACGGCTTACCGAAAAGGAAATTGTGATTCAAATACAGGAAATTGCAATTATACTGAGGCACAGGATTGCGCAGATGCTATTGAATGTACGGTTGACAGACGCGATAAGGGAATTTGTTCAAGCGTTAATGCCTGCGGCGGTCTTGTCCCTTGCGGCAGAAAATATAACGACC
>JAGUVE010000075.1 GCA_020063075.1 Parcubacteria group bacterium
TCGCTCGCTCGCCCAGCGCGTCTCGCTCGCTGGCGTAAAAGCCTGCGCTCTCCGCCTTCGGCGGAACCCTGCCCGCTCGGCCTTTAAGCCACCCTGAAAACCACTTGCCTCGCTCTATTGTTCGTAATTCGATAAAATTCGTAATTCGTAGGAGAACTTATGAAATTGCTTTGGATAAAATTAGAGGGACAATGGGAAGATATTAAACCCTTAGTAACAAGCTCTATTGAGAGTGAAGTTGATGTTTTGGTTATTGATGAAGATAATATTAATAAGGTTAAGGAATTAGCCAGGCCCCCACACCAATACATTGGTAGTGGGGGCAGGGAAATAAAAGTTGCTGCAGAAGGGAAAGAGGGTGATATTAGAATTGTAAAAGTAAATAATAGAGAGGATTTGAAAACGCTTAGAGAAGGCGATTGCGTCCTGATTGAGATTGACTCTGGAGAAAAAGAAGAGTTGGCGGTTGCGGCCGGAAAAATAGCCAATTGGGTTTTGATTTTGGCAAAAGATTGGAAGATTATTCCCTTAGAAAATTTAGTTGCCAAATTAAAGAAAGGAAAATTACTGACTTTTGCTTCCAACTCTGAGGAGGTAAAATTGGCAATCGGAATTTTGGAAAAAGGGGTTGAGGGCGTTGTCTTTAGTCCTAAAAATGCTTCTGAAATAAAGACGGTTAAAAAAATTTTGATGGAAATTTCGCGAAACAAAATAGAATTAATACCGGCCAAACTGACAAACATAAAACCGATCGGCCTCGGCGACAGGGTTTGCGTTGATACCATAGCAATGTTGAATCTGGGCGAGGGAATGCTTGTGGGTTCCCAGTCAAACGGTTTTTTCCTAATTCATTCCGAAACCCTGGAGAATCCTTATATTGAGACGCGGCCCTTCAGGGTTAATGCCGGCGCCGTTCATAGTTATATTAAAGTTTCAAAAGATAAAACAAAGTATTTAAGCGAAATTAAAGCAGGAGACGAGGTTTTGGTTGTTAATAAAAGAGGTGAATCAAGGGTAGAAAATGTTGGCAGGGTTAAAATTGAGAGAAGGCCAATGATTTTAATAGAAGCGGAGAATAGGGGAGAAATAATAACCGCAATTTTGCAGAACGCCGAAACAATAGCGCTTGTTGATAAACAGGGAAACGCGGTTTCTGTTTCTAAATTAAAAATTGGCGACGAGGTTTTGGTTAATTTAGAAAACGGCGGTCGGCACTTTGGGATAAAGGTTGAGGAAACTTTAGTGGAGAGATAATCGCTCGGCGCTTGCCTCGCCTGAATATAGTTGGACGCGCGATGTCCGATTCAATTATTTTACAAAAGCCGCCGTTGACGGCGGCTTTAAAGATATTTGCGTATAACGTTTGCGGATAAACGAAGTTTTTGCGGAGCGAAGCGGAGCAATTTGGGTGAGTGCCGTAAGGCACAAACCTTTTATGCTGTGTTAGGCGACGTTTCCCTATATTTCCGTTCCTTGCCATAATTCTTCAACTTCAATTAAATAGCAGTTTCGCTGTTGTGCTATCAAGCGACAACCTTCTATTATTTTTTTATAGATATCATAAGTCGTTATGTCCTTTATGCGTGAGACAATATGAGTTTTTTCTATAATCACAGAGTTATTCTGATATTCATTTCTAATTCCAGACCAAAGACCATTATCAATAGGCGGATGAATACATTTGATTAAATCTTGGCGTCCTTCACCTGCTAAGTAGACCCTTGTTTTGAGATATACGTTTATTAGCTTTGTCGCCCAACCGATTGGTAACCTATCATCTTCTTCGCGAATTCTTAAAGTGTTGTCATAATGCCATTTGTTAAATTCATCCTGCGTAATTTGTTCTCCTACGAAAATACGATCGTAATCTGGGAGTCTAATAAGGGGATAGACATCTTCCTTTGATTTTATCGGACAGCCTGATCGAGTTGCAGAAAAAGCTGTCCATTCGGCAAAAGCTTTAACTATTGTTTCACGTTGCGGCATTTATTTTTTCCAAAATCTTGGCGCGGTTTTTCGTCTAACTCGTTTTTATCTGAATTGAATGTATGATATTGACCTTTATTAACAAACTTGTTGATTTTGCTCTTTTTTAGATTATAATTCAAATATGGTTCTTGAGCAACAAAATGAAAACGAAGATTTTTTTAACCGGTTTTAGGGGTTCGGGCAAAACGGCTTTGGCAAAAATGCTGGCAGAGAAATTGAAATTTGAGTTAATTGAAATGGATAAATTGATAGTCAAGCGGGCCGGAAAATCAATTGGTGAAATAACGAA
>JAGUVE010000024.1 GCA_020063075.1 Parcubacteria group bacterium
AAAGTGGCCGAGTGGGCAAAATCAAGAAATCTTGACTACGCAATTGAAACGGTTTTTAAGAAATGGTTGGAATTAGACCGGCTAAAGCCAAAAGAAATTGTAAAGAAGCCATATTTTCAGGGAAATCCGATGGTCTGGTCAGAGACCAAGAGAAAATGGTATGTAATTGATGAACAGGGCTCCTGGCTGGAATTTGCCGGAAAAGAGTCGGATATTGAATGGAGAACAATTAAATGAAATTCAAAATTCAAAATTCAAAATTCAAAATTGTTTTTATGGGGACGCCGGAATTCGGCGCTGTTATTTTAGAAGGACTGCTCAAGGGCGGCTATGAGCCGGTTCTGGTCGTAACCGAAACCGATAAACCAGTCGGCCGAAAACAAATTATCACCCCCCCGCCGGTCAAGATTGCGGCTGAAAAATTTAATATTTCAATTGAACAACCGGAAGAAATTAAAAATTTAAAATTAAAAATTAAAAACCTAAAACCGGATTTGGGAATTGCCGCAGCTTACGGAAAAATTATACCAAAAGACATATTGGATATTCCCAAATATGGCTTTATTAATATTCACCCTTCCCTCTTGCCAAAATACCGCGGTCCGTCCCCCATTCAGGCCGCCATTTTAAACGGAGACAAAGAAACCGGCGTGTCAATAATTCTGATGAATGAAAAAATGGACAGCGGGGACATTATTTCAAATTCAAAATTCAAAATTCAAAATTCAAACTTAACTTGCACGGAATTACATAACAAATTAGCGGAATCAGGGACGGAATTGCTGCTTGAAACAATCCCAAAATGGATAAAGGGAGAAATAAAGCCAGTTCCCCAGGACGAATCAAAGGCAACTTATACTAAAATTTTAACGAAAGAAGACGGAAGGATTGATTGGAAAAAAACGGCGGAAGAGCTTGAAAGGCGGGTTCGGGCTTTTGACCCGTGGCCCGGAACCCATACTTTTTGGCAAGCGATGAATAATGAAATCATCCGGGTTAAAATTTTAAAAGCAAGGGTTTATCAATCGCCAGCCAATAAAACCTATCCCATTGGCAAAGTTTTAGTTGTCCCTCAAAATGAAATTGGCGTCCAATGCGGGGAAGATTTTTTGGTTGTAGAAAAACTGCAGATGGAAGGCAGAGGGATAATGAATTCCGAAGAATTTTTAAGGGGCCACCCGGATTTTGCCGGCGCAATACTGAAATAGCAGGGAATGTGCCGCATCTTTTGAATCACCACTATGTTAAGTTATTTTGACCTGCGAAAAGGAGTAAAATTTGTTTTAGACGGCGAGCCGTACGAGGTTTTGGAATTTCAGCAAATTGGAAAAGCCCAGGATGTTTTTGTGGCAAAGACAAAAATCAGAAATCTTATCAACGGAAAAGTTTTTGACAGAAATTTTCACAAAGATGATGTTTTTGAAGAAACCGAGCTGGATAAAGTGGAAGCAAAATTTATTTATGGCCACAGGGGAAAATTTATTTTCGCCGAAGCAAAGGACCCGTCTAAACGATTTGAATTAACCGAAGAGCAAATCGGCTCTTTTGCGAAATTTTTGAAACCAAATCAAATTTTGACCGGCATTAAATTTCAAGGGAAAATTGTAAACATCGTTTTGCCGATAAAAATAAATTTAAAAGTCGTTGAAGCGCCTCCCGGGCTCAAAGGAGACCGAGCCCAAGCAGGAAATAAGCCGGTGGTCTTGGAAACCGGAGCAACAACAAACGCCCCCCTCTTTGTTGAGGAAGGCGATATTATTGAGGTAAACACCGAAACCGGAGAATATGTCCGCAGAATTAAATAATTGTTTTAAATTTTTCCGTTTTTGATTTTTTCTCTGATTTTTTCAATAAAAGTGTTGAAAAAATAGAGATTGTGAAAAGTCAGCAATTTTAAACCGGTAATCTCCCGGGCGCGAATCAAATGGGAGATGTAGTTTCTTTTATAGTTCTGGCAAACAAAACAAGAACAATTTCCGTCAAGCGGCTCTTTCTCTTTTAAAAATGACTTCTCATTTAAATCTAATCTTTCCTCTTTCGTTAGCCCGACAAACGCGATTCCTCTCCTGGCATAATGGGTGGGAACGGTGCAGTCAAATAAATCAATTCCGCTTTTGACAATATCTTCTATATCCCCTAAATGGCCAATGCCCAAAAGATGGCGCGGTTTTTGAGCATCAAGTTCGGCAATCACCCAATTCAAAATTTTTTTCATCTCTTCTTTTGTCAGCCCCAGGTCGCCGCCGATGCCAATTCCGTCAAAGGGCCGAGAATTGATAAAACGAGCGCTTTCTTGGCGAAGTTGTTTGAATCTGGAGCCCTGAACAATTCCAAAAATCGCCTGTTTGCTTTTTTTGACTTTCAGGCAAATTTTTGCCCAATTATGAGTCCTTTGAAGCGCCTCCTTGACATAACCAACGCTGGAAAGAGGCGGCGTGCATTCGTCAAAAGAGAAAATAATGTCAGCCCCTAATTTTTCCTGGATTTTTATTGATTCTCTGGGACCTAAAAACAATTCTTCTCCGTCCAATGGCGAGCGAAACCAGACACCGGCAGGGGTAATTCTCAAAAACTTGGGCTTACTGCCTTTATTTATCTGAGTTTTATTAATCCCATTTCTGCCGGGGAAATATTTTAGGAGTTTGCCAACTCCCAAATCTTTGCCAAAACCAAAACTGAAAACCTGAAAACCGCCGGAATCCGTCATCAAAGCTTCCTGCCAATTCATAAATTTGTGCAACCCGCCGGCTGCACGGATAAATTTCTCTCCCGGCTTCAAATGAAGATGAAAGGTGTTGGCGATTAAAATCCCGGTTTTTGTTTCTTTTACTTCTCGGCTTTCCAGGGTTTTAATCACCGCTTGGGTGGCAACCGGCACCAAAGAGGGCGTTTCCACCAAACCTGAACCGGTTTTTAAAATCCCCAACCTCGCCCGGCTCCTCTGTGACTTTTTAAGAACTTTAAATTCAAACAAGTTTTTATTTCTAAATCTTTAAAATCAAGTTTTCAAATTCCGAAATAAAGAACAAGTTTTTATTTCCGAATTTTTCAAATTCCGAAATAAAGAACA
>JAGUVE010000095.1 GCA_020063075.1 Parcubacteria group bacterium
AACAATCGCCCAAAAGTCGCAATCTGAAAAATGGCGGTGGGGGTGGGACTTGAACCCACAAGCCCTTTCGGGCGCCGGTTTTCGAGACCGGTACCTTGCCATTCGGTACACCCCACCAAAAATCACCTTTTCTCTTTAGCCCTCTTTAAAATTTCTTCGTTAACCGGCGTTTTAATTTCCGTTTCCTTCCCTAACCTTACCACCTCCCCCTGATAATAATCAATTTCATCTAAATTTCCTTTTTCTCTCCCGCCTCTGCCCTTATTTATTATTCCCCAAAATTTTTTCCGAAAAAAAATTAAAACAGGCAGGGGTGTTTTTTCAACCAAAAAAGCGAATAATTTTATGGGATATTGCGATAAATTCAAGAAATTTCCGCCGGCCGCCTTTACTGCCTTTATATATTCTTTCAGCGAGTTTACCTCTTCTTTAAATGTTTCCCTGTCGTTAAAACCGTCTTCCAAAGAAAGGTCTCTGGCGGCCGAAGCCATGCCTATTAAATTTGTAAATAACTTGGAAAATTCCATATCTCTGATTTTTTTTGCGGAAATTTCTTCCGCTTCAATCCCGGCTTTTTTGAAAAGCAGCGCAATTTCCTCGGTTTCTTTGGGCCCGGAAAAAACGCCAAAACAGAGCCGAATCGGCGGGGAATAACTGATATAAACTTTACTTTCCAGCTCTTTTTTCTCTATTGCATTCAACAAGACGACTCTTATGATTTGAACTTCGTTTGCTTTATCCCCTAAAATTTTTCCCAAAGCATTTTTTGCCTCCTCGCCTGCCGCCAATCCGTTTTGGGATAAAACCAGCGCCGGCAATTTCTTTTGAAATAAAGAATAATAATATTCCACCGCCGGACCAACCGGATTTTTTGTCGCGAGAAAAATAATTTCCGGCAGAAATTTATCGGAAAATTCACTTTCTTTAATTACATTGACTTCAAATAATTTTGGCGGTTCTCCTTCCCTGCTAATCCAAACTCTTTTCTCTTTAACCGTCTCAACCTCTTTTTCTCTCCCCACCCCTAAAACTTCAGTTGCTTTCGCCAATTCAAAAGCAAACATTGCTCCGGTTCTCCCGCCCGCTCCAATAACCGCTATCTTATTTTTCATTGAGATAAATTTTACTTTTCTTCTAATATTTTTAGCAAATTTTACTGTTTTCATCAAATTTTGTTATAATATCAATAAGTTCCGATCGGGGAAATAAAGGTCGATTTAATTAATGATTATTTAACGTGAAAATTTATGAGTAAAAAATTATTAATTGGCGCGGTTTTGACTGCGCTGGCTCTGGGAGTTTTTGCTTATGTTAGAGCCCAAGATGCCACCCCTACTCCGACAACAACCCCTCCAACAACGCCGGGCGTTAATCTGGCTTGTATGCAGACGGCGGTTGAGAAACGCGATAATGCCGTTATTTCAGCTTGGGACGCATTAACAGCTTCAGTTAAAACCACTCTCTCGGTTCGCCGCGATGCTTTAAAAGCGGCTTGGGGAATTTCTGATAAAAGAGAAAGGGCAAAAGCAATTAAACAGGCCTGGACCAATTTCAAAAATTCCAAAAAAGAAGCAAGCCGAACGTTTAACCAGGCCCGGAAAGATGCCTGGAAGCAATTCAAAACAGATGCCAGGGATTGCAAAGCTACCGCAACTTACGAGACGGAAGGCAGTGATGTAAAATTCTAACTGTTTTGAAGTAAAAATCATTCAATCTAAAAACTGCCTTGAAGGGCAGTTTTTGATATTTAAAATTCGGATGCCGAGCTTTTTATGAGCTACGCCATTGGCAAGGAAGTTATAAATTTTGTCCCTTCGCCCGGTTTGGAAACAACCTGAACGGCGCCGCCCATTTTTTCAACAAGCGTTTTTACGATGTAAAGCCCCAGGCCGGTGCCTTGAATTTTGTTATCCATGCCGGCTCGGAAATAAGGAGTAAAAATTTTGGGGAGATTCTCGGAAGAAATTCCGATACCGGTATCCGCCACCGCTGTTTTTACGAATCTTTCATCTGTTTCGTGAGTTATAATTATTCTGCCGCCCTGCTTATTATACTTGGCTGCGTTTTCAATCAAGTTGACAAATACTTCTTTTAATCTGTCTTTATCGCCGAGCACAAGGACCGCTTGGGCGGGAGCATATTCCGCCGTTATATTTTTTTCGGCGAAAATCTTATCTAATTCTTTGAGGGTGCTTTTAATGACGTCTTGGAGGTTAACCCTTTCTTTTTTCGGGGTGAGACCGGCTCTTTCGCCCTTTGCAATTTCAAAAAGATATTGAATCAGCCGTATCATCCGCTCGTTCGCTTCCCTTACAAATTCCACGTCTTGGCGAAGTTCCGGATAGCGCCTGAGGAACTCTGGCTCCTCGTATTTTGACAAGACCATTTTTATCACCGTTGAGGGCGTGCGAAGGTCGTGAACCGTTTGAAATAAGAAATCGTCTTTGAATTTAATCTGCTGGAGAACTAAAAATCTTGCGCTGAGGGCTGAGATAAGAAATGCGAAAATGGTAATGATGCCGAGCCAGATAAGATTCCGCTTCAGGGCTTTGCCCGCATCGGCGAGGACAACGTCTTTGGGAAAACCAATGCTTGCAAAAGCAACGGCCCCGGATTCGACGCGAAGCTCGGTAAAGGAGTAAAGACGCACCAGACCGTCTAATCCTTTTGTTTCAATCTGACCCTCGCCTCCGCCGGAAACAACGGCCTTCACAAGGGGAGCCTCCGGAAACGCCTTGCCTACCCATTCTTTGCCTTCGGGATACCGCACCAAAACGGTGCCGTTGCGGTCGATAATGGTAAAGGTCGCTCTCTCCGGCAATTGAAATTCTGTTGCAAACTGGCTAAACCAGGATAAATCAATAGCGGCAAAAACCACCCTCGCTAACTCGCCTTCCTTATCTAAGACAGGGTATCCGAAATTTATACTCGGTTTGCCGGTGATTCTTCCAATCTGGTAGTCGCCGGCGGCGAAATTAAGATTTGCTGCGGCGCGTTGAAAATAAGCGCGGTCTGCAATATTCGTTGCGCCCGCTAAAGGAAGACCGCTGCATATCACGTCGCCGTTAAGTTTTGCGACGCCGAGATTGGCATAAAGCGGATATTGTTTGAGAAGCTGACTAAGGAGCAAAGAACACTTTTCTTCTTCTCCGTTTTTTATTTTCGGGAGCTGGCTAAGCGCTGTCAGAAGCTGGCGGGTTCCTTCTATGAATTTCTCGTGGGAGAGAGCGGCGACGCGAACCAAACGCAACCCGTCGGCCTGCGCCGTTTCAAACGCTAAATCGCGCTGCTCCATATATGTAAAGATAACCAGCGCAAATATAGGAATGAGAGCAACTATTATGACAAGCTACAGCCGGAAACCGATTTTTGAAAATAACGCCCTGGGTTTCATATTGCTAATTAAACGGAATTATTTTAATTATAGAACATTTGTAGCGTTTCTACAAAAAAGCATGCCCCGTAGTGAACGCGAAGCGTTCTACTACTGGGGTTAGAACCAATTTTCAGAATAATCTTGATTGACCGCCTCGGCCCCGCCGCCGCCTCGGCAAATCTCTTTGCGAAAGAACACAAAATGTCGCGTATCCCGCGCGCGTTTTGTGTTACTCATATTCAAACCAATTCCTTATTCCTCTTTCTTGATCTTTGATGTAATCAGCGCGAGCGCCGCTTGGAGTGACCCCCATTTCCTTCATTTTTGCTGCGGCCTCGGGGTG
>JAGUVE010000067.1 GCA_020063075.1 Parcubacteria group bacterium
ATGTTCAATAAAACAAGCGGACGTGGCGGAACCGGAATACGCGTACGGCTCAGGACCGTATGCCTTTTGGCTTGTGGGTTCGACTCCCACCGTCCGCACTAACAATATCTAAAATTTTTCAATTTTCCTATTAAAAAATTAAAGGGTTAACGAGTTTAAATTCGTTAATTCGTAATTCGTTAATGTCTTAATTAAATAATTAAATAATTAATTTATGGTTAAACAAATAAAACAATCAAATCTGCGAATCATTCCGCTGGGCGGCCTGGGCGAGGTCGGCCGCAATATGACCCTTTTTGAATATCAAGGAAAGATCTTAATCGTTGACATGGGTTTTCGCATGCCGGAAGAGGATATGCCGGGAGTGGATTACATTATTCCAAACATTGCTTATTTAAAAGGCAGGGAAAAAGATGTCGTGGGAATTGTCTTCACCCACGGCCATTATGACCATATTGGAGCCATCCCCTATCTGCTTTACAGGTTTCCCTTTCAAAATTATCCTTTTTTTGCCTCTCGTTTAACCCGGGCAATAATTTTAAAAAGGCAGGGGGATTTCCCGGCTCAGCCGAAATTGGACATTGAAGAAGTTAAAGACGGTTCAAGGATTGATTTGCCGCCTTTCAGGGTTGAATTTGTCAAACAAAACCACAATATCGCCGATAACTTTGGCTTACTAATAAGAACACCCGTCGGAAACATTTTCCACACTTCGGATTTCAAATTTGACCAAAACCCGGTTTATGACCTGCCAACCGATTTTAAAAAATTAAAAGAACTAGGCCAGCAAAAAATTCTGCTTTTAATGTCTGACTCAACCGGAGCCGAAGAAGATGGCCATTCTCTTTCTGAAAAAGAAATATTTGAAAATCTGGAAAAGCTCTTTTTAGAGCCAAAAGGAAGAATTATTGCGGTTACCTTCGGGTCCCTGATAAACAGAATTCAGCAGCTCGTCGCTCTCTCTGAAAAATATGGAAGAAAGGTGGCTGTTGACGGCTACACAATGAGAACCAATGTGGAGCTCTGCAAAAATTTGGGCTACATTAAAGCGAGAAAATGGACTTTTATTTCTCCAAAAGAAATGCAAAATTATCCTGATGAAAAAATAACTTTTTTGTGCACCGGCGCCCAGGGCGAAGCTGAAGCAATTTTAATGAGGATTGCTAATAGAGAATACCCATATTTGAAATTAAAAAAAGCGGACACGGTTATCTTTTCTTCTTCGGTTGTTCCCGGTAACGAAAGAACGGTCCAAATTTTAAAAGATGAACTTTACCGGCAGAAAGCCAAGGTTTTTCAGTACAAAATGATGGATATTCACGCCGGCGGCCATGGCCAAAGAAAAGAGCTGGAAGAAATTATAAAACTTCTTCAGCCAAAATTTTTCCTTCCTATCCACGGCCAGTATTCAATGCTGGTCGCCCACGCCGAGCTGGCAAAAGAAGTCGGCATCCCGGAAAAAAATGTTGTGGTGGCTGAAAGTGGACAAATCGTTAATTTAAACCGGGGAAAAATTCAACTTGAACACGAAGTCGTACCTTCAAATTATGTGATGGTTGATGGCTTGGGAATTGGCGATGTTGGAGAAGTTGTCTTAAGAGACAGGCAGATGTTGGCCGAAGATGGAATGTTTGTCATTGTGGCTGTGGTTGACAGACAAACGGGTAAAGTAAGGAGTTCTCCTGACATCATCTCAAGGGGTTTTGTCTATTTAAGAGAATCAAAGGAATTGTTAAGAGACACAAGAAAAAGAGTAATCGGTATTGTCAATAAAACAACCGGTTCAGGGGGGGCGGTTAACTGGGTCTATGTCAAAAATGAAATCCGAGACAAAATCGGCGAATTTCTCTATCATAAGACACAAAGACGTCCGATGATTTTGCCAGTGGTGATAGAAATTTAGATTAAAAATTTTATTATGAAAATATTTTCAGGCATCAGGCCAAGCGGAGATCTGCATATCGGAAATTATTTCGGCGCTATCAAGCAATGGGTTGAACTTCAAGAAAAACAAGAGTGCGTTTTTTCCATTGTTGATTTACACGCTATTACAACTCCCTATCGGCCGGAAAACTTGCAAAATAATATTTTGGAATTGACCATTGCGCTTTTGGCTGCCGGTCTTGACCCTGAAAAATGCGTTCTCTTTATTCAATCGCAAGTAAAAGAGCATACCGAGTTAGCCTGGATTCTGGGAACATTTACTCCTATTGGCGAATTAAAAAGGATGACCCAATTTAAGGAGAAGGCAAAAAAACACCCTGAATACGTTAATGCCGGTTTATTCAACTATCCCCTGCTAATGGCGGCCGATATTTTGCTTTACAAAGCGGACTTGGTGCCGGTTGGCAAAGACCAAGAACAGCATATTGAGTTGACAAGAGAAGTCGCCAAAAAGTTTAATAAGACCTTTGGAGAGGTTTTTAAAATACCCAAAGCCCTGCTTTCAGAAAGAGGGCAAAAAATTATGTCTTTGCAGTATCCAAAAAAGAAAATGTCAAAGACCGATGACCCGGCAGGAGCAATCGGAATTTTTGACACGCCTGAAGAAATAAAAGAAAAAATTATGACCGCTGTTACTGACAGCGGAAAAATTATCAAATATGATTTAAACAGAAAACCCGGAATCTCAAATCTTTTAACGATTTATTCCTTGGTGTCCCAAAGGTCAATCAAGACATTAGAGAAGGATTTTAAAAGAAAGGGTTACCGGGAGTTTAAAAAGAGTTTAGCCCTGATTTCAATAAGGTCATTAGAGGTTTTCAGAAAAAAAAGAAAAGAACTCTTGGCAAGGGATGTTTATATCAAAGAAATGCTGAATCGGGGAAAAAATCGCGCCCAAACAATTGCCCAATCAACAATGCGGGAAATCAAAAGCAGAATGGGTTTGATATAATATAATAAACTTAACAAGGTCGACGTTAATCAAATTTTAATTTAAAAATTATGGAAGAGAAGGAGGAGGAAGAACAAGAGAAATAATAGTGGGAGTTCCTGCTGAAGAAGAAGTAAGAAGAGAAAAAGAAGCGAAAAGGAAAGAAAAAGAAAGGAAAGAAAAAGCAAATGGGGAAAGAAAAAAAAGAAGGAAACAGTTATTCCAATAACAGAGGTTAAAGAGCCTATAAGGCCACCGCCAGAAGTAGAAATGGTAGAAAAACTGTATCTTGAAAAACGTGACAAAAAAGAACCACCAAAACCAAATTAACCTTTTTAATTTTGTTGAAAATTTATAAAAAGTATTGTCCTATTAAATTGACATGGGCATTTCTTTTTGTTATTTTTAAACCAGCGAACCTATGGAGAAAAAACTTATTCATTCAAAAGAATACTCTTATACAGTAATTTATGAACCCATAAAAGAAGGTGGTTTTAATGTTATTTTTCCAGATGTTCCTGAAATTTGCACCTTTGGACGAAATTTAAAAGAAGCCCGAGAAATGGCAAAAGATGCTTTACTTTGTTACTTAGAAAGTGCTTTTAAAAGTGGAGAGATAATTCCTAAAAAACTCCAATTTTTTAAAAAACCGATAAAAGAGAAAGTAGAAATTTCTTTCTCTTTAAAATAAATGGCCACTTTACCAATCCTAAAACAGAAAGAAGTAATCCGAGCTCTTCAAAGGGCCGGTTTTTATATTCACCATCAAACTGGCAGCCATGCTCGGTTGTTTCACCAAACAAAATCGTATTTAAAAGTTACTGTTCCAATTCATTCAAAAGATATTCCTCGGCCGACCTTTTCTCGGATTTTAAAACAAGCCGACATTCCAAAAGACGAATTTTTGAAACTTTTATAAAATTATGGAACAGAAGGTTAAATTGAAGCGAGAGCTTGGATTGGTATCTATTACTCTTTCTGGCGTCGGGATTGTTCTGGGGGCGGGTATTTATGCTCTGATAGGAAAAGCGGCGGGCCTTGCCGGAAATTCGGTCTGGATTTCTTTTGCCTTGGCATCTTTAGCCGCCATTTTTACCGGTCTTTCCTACGCTGAGTTGTCTTCTATTTTCCCCAAGGCCGGCGCTGAATGCGAATATACAACGCGGGCTTTTGGCAAAAAAGCAGGTTTTGTTATCGGCTGGCTGACTATTATCAGCGGCATTATTGGCGCTTCTACCGTTGCTTTGGGTTTTGGCGGATACTTTGAGACACTTTTTAATTTACCCCAAATTTATGCCGCCCTTATTTTAATAATCGCCCTCTCTTTAATCATTTTTTATGGCATAAAAGAATCGGTCTAGTTCGTTGCAATAAGCACCCTGATAGAAACGGCGGGTCTGCTGCTGGTAATTATCTTGGGAGTGCCTTATTTGGGAAAAGTTAATTATCTGGACTTGCCTTTTGGCTTAAAAGGGGTATTTGAGGCGACCTCCCTTATCTTTTTTGCCTACATTGGCTTTGAGGGCCTGGTGAAAATGTCAGAAGAAACAAAAGCCCCCGAGAAAACAATACCAAGGGGTCTTTTGCTCTCAATATTCATCAGCACCTTAATTTATATTTCGGTAGCCGTTTCAGCGGTGAGCATTATCGGATGGAAGGGGCTAAGCGAGTCGCAAGCGCCTCTGGCTGAAATTGCCTTCATTGCCCTGGGAAAAAATGCTTTTATTTTCTTATCCTTAATAGCTCTCTTTGCCACAGCCAACACCGTGCTTTTAACCCTTTTGGGTTCCTCAAGAATAATGTACGGCATGGCTGACTCTCTTTCTCTGCCGAATAAACTCGCGGCTGTTCATAATTCAAGACGAACTCCCTGGCTCGCAATTTTGGTAACTATGATTTTAGCTATGATTTTCGTACTCCCCGGCAATATAACCTTCGCAGCAAAAACCACTAATTTCCTCATATTCTTAACTTTCATTGCAATCAATACCGTAGTTATTATGCTTAGATTCAAAGAGCCGCGTCTGGAAAAACCATTTAAGATTCCTTTAAGCGTATTTAAAATACCGATTTTTCCTGTCTTGGGATTGGCATTTTGTTTTTTTATGCTCTTACAGTTAGAAAAAAATGTTTTGACGCTGGGAATTTTTATTACTCTCATTGGCGGACTTATTTCTCTGTCTAAAGGAAAATAACTTGACCCCGCAGAGGGCTTTGACTATCCCGCCTCTTACGGTGGGGTAAATTTCGCAAAGCGAGTCAAAGTTCTTCTACGGGGTTGCTATTTTAAATTTTATTTTCTATAATATAAAAATTCCTTCGGGGTGCGGTGAAAGTCCCAATCGGTGGTATAGCCCACGAGTCCCGACGCAGTCGGGGCAAGATTTGGTGAAATTCCAAAGCCGACCGTAAAGTCGGGATGGAGCGTAATAAATCATAGATTTAAACGCTCCTACCACGTTGAATTTTCGCAGAAAATTCTTACGTGGTGAAAGAAGGAAAAACGCGCTGCTACGCAGTTCGTTATTAACACAGCCCCGAAGAGGGGTTTTTATGTTCACCGGAATCATTAGTCATTTAGGAAAACTGGAAGCGATTAAAGAATCGCATTATGCCTTTTCTGCTGAGCCGTCTTTTTTCGTAAAACTCAAAAAAGGAGGGAGTGTTTCTGTTAATGGAATTTGTTTAACGGTTATTGCCATGCAAGGCAAAAATACCTTTTCCGTCGAAGTTATTCCAGAAACCCTAAAACGAACTATGTTAGATGAACTTCGGCCGGGTTTTTTTGTCAACCTTGAACTCCCCGTATCCCCGAGCGACGTTTTTGCCGGGCATATTGTTCAGGGCCATATTGATGGGAAAGGAACTATTGCTTCAATTAAAAAAGAAGCTAATGATAGCTGGCTTTTTAAAATTGAAATAGATAAAAATCTTTCTAAATACCTGATTGAAAAAGGTTCGGTTGCTGTCAGTGGTATTTCATTAACCATTATTGAAGCCGGCAGCGCCTTTTTTACGGTCGGGATTATTCCCTATACATGGAAGAATACTGTGTTAAAATACGGCAAAATTGGCGACAGGGTTAATATTGAAATTGATGTTATTGCTAAATATGTTGAAAAATTTGTTTCAAATGAAAAATAAGCCAATTCACATTGCAATCGTCAGTAGCGCCTATAGACCGGAAATAACCAAAGGCCTTATTAACTCTTGCCTTGAGACGCTGAAAGAAAAAGGGCTGTCTGAAAAACAAATTAAGATTTTTTATGCGCCGGGCGCATTAGAAATTCCTCTTATTGCTAAAAAACTCGCCAGAAAGAAAAAATACGACGCCATCATTGCTTTTGGGGCGGTCATCAAAGGAAAAACATACCACTTTGAACAGGTAGCTTCTGAATGTATCCGCGGATGCATGCAGGTTTCTTATGTTCACGAAATTCCGGTTGTCTTTGAAGTCATTTGCGCGTACAAGAAAAAAGACGCAATGAAGCGCGCGGTAAAAAGAGGTGTTGAAGGCGCTTTAACCGCTTTAAAAATGGTGGAACTCTTAAAAAAGTTATGAAAAAGCAATTTTGCACTATACCCAGCGCAATTAAAGAACTTAAAAAAGGAAATATGCTCATTGTGGTTGATAGTCCTGCCAGAGAAAATCAGGGCGATTTAATTTTCCCGGCTGAAATCGCAACGCCGGAAAAAGTCAATTTTTTGCTAAAAAATTGCCGGGGTCTGGTTTGCGTTGCAGTTACAAAAGAAAAGGCAATTAAATTAGAGCTTCCCCTTATGGTGCCGCCGGTTGATAATACTGAAACAACCGGTGTTCAGTTTACTGTTTCTGTTGACGCCAAGAATATTAAGTCGTTTGGCATTTCGGCCTCGGATATGGCAAAAACAATAAAGGTTTTGGCCGACCAAAAGTCAAAACCCGGTGATTTAGCGAGACCCGGGCATATCTTTCCGCTCCTTGCCAGGCAGGGAGGAACTATTGAGCGAGCCGGTCACACTGAAGCCACTGTTGAATTGGCCAGATTATCTAGATTCTCAGCCTGCGGCGTATTGTGTGAAATTCTGCAGGACGATGGTGAGCCAGCCCGAGTCCCTAAGCTTATTCAATTCTCCCGGGACTTCAAATTCCCTATTGTTTCCATTGATGATTTAATTGACTATCTAAAAAAATATCCCCTTCCTGCCATTGATAAAAAAAGCATTATCAAGACCGCTTCGTCTCTCTTGCCCACCGACTACGGATTATTTAACTTATCCGTCTATAAGTCAATTATTGACAGCAGAGAGCATATTGCCTTATCTATTGGAGAAATGGCAAAGACGCCAATTCTTACCAGAATCCACTCTCAATGCCTTACCGGCGATGTTTTTTCTTCCCGCAAATGCGACTGCAACCAGCAATTGCATCGCAGTTTGCAATTGCTCGGCGAAAAAAAACAGGGAATTCTTATTTATCTAAACCAGGAAGGAAGAGGGATTGGCTTGAGCAATAAGATTAAGGCATATGAGCTTCAGGACAAGGGGCTTGATACGGTTGAGGCAAACGAAGCGCTCGGCTTGCCGGCCGATGCCCGGGATTATCTGGTTGCGGCTGAAATCTTGAAGGATTTGAGCGTGGCCAAAATAGAACTTCTTACTAACAATCCCCAAAAAATCCGGCAACTCAGCGATTTTGGCGTTGAAGTTGTAAAAAAAATTCCTCTTGAGTTTGCCTCTAACGAAACAAATAAATCATATCTTCAAGTAAAAAAATACAAGTTGGGTCACTTATTAAAACATGCGCAATGACGAGTTCTTTCTTAAAAAATCCTTGAGTTTAGCAAAAATGGGCCTGGGCTGGACCAATCCCAACCCAATGGTTGGCGCTCTCATCGTTAAAAATGGAAAAATTATCGCCAAGGGGTATCATAAACGGGCTGGACTGCCGCATGCCGAAATTGAAGCGCTGCGTTCCGCAAGAAGCAGCGTCAAAAGTTCAACGCTCTATACCAATCTTGAACCCTGCAATCATTTTGGCAGAACGCCGCCCTGTGTTGAGGCAATTATTAAGTCGGGAATAAGCCGGGTTGTCTGTTCAACCCTTGACCCAAATCCAAAAGTTCGCGGCAAAGGAATAGGGGCATTAAAAAAAAAAGGTATTAATGTCTCGGTCGGGCTGTTGGAAAAAAAGGCCCGGTCTTTAAATGAAGCATTTTTTACTTTTTACGAAAAAAGGAGGCCTTTCATCGCCATAAAATTTGCGGCCAGTTTAGACGGGAAGATCGCCACAAAAACAGGCGAATCAAAATGGATTACTAATGAAAGCGCGCGGAGCTATGCCAGAAAATTGAGGACACATTACCAAGCCGTATTGGTGGGCATTAACACCATATTAAAAGATAATCCTCATTTGGGCACAAGAGAAAAGGATAAAAAAGAGCCGCTCCGAATCGTTTTGGACCCGAAATTGAAAATACCTCTATATGGCAAGGTTCTTCGCAACAACAACGCGCTTATTGTTACCACCTATCTTGCAAATAAAGAAAAACTAAAAGAACTGAAAAAGCGCAATATCTCTTTTATCTCTTATAGAAATAAGACAATTCCTCTTCCCGAACTTTTAAATGACTTTAAAAAACGGGAAATTATAAGCATCCTCGTTGAGGGCGGCGGCGAGACAATTGGAAATTTTATAGACAAAGGACTGGCTGATAAAATATATGCTTTCTATTCGCCGATTATTATCGGCGGAAAAAAGGCAGTAAGCGCGGTTTCCGGCGAAGGAATTAAAAATCTAAATTCCGCCCTTCGCCTTTCCAACATATCCTTTAAGCATTTCGGCGATAACTTTCTTATAATCGGCGAGCAAAAATAAACAAGGCAAGTGATTTCAGAGCAAGGCAAGGAATTTTCGGGACAATCCGCAGCGAATTGGCTTGGTTCCCGCCGAAGGCGGGACAATTCGCGAGTAGCAGCGATTTTTCGCTGGAAAAAATCGCGTGTCCCGAAAATTATCTTGCCGAGCGATTGTTAAACTTTCTGAAAACCAGCTTGCCGAGCTAACAAAGAAGTTTGATTAACTCTATTAATTCTTTTTTCTTTTTTTCAAAAAGTTTTTTTGTTTTTGCTTCCAAAACCAATCTCAAGATTGGTTCGGTCTGCGAGGGCCTGAGATTAAACCACCAATCGTCGTATTCGGCCGTAATCCCGTCTAAATATAACCGCTTAGCGTCTGAATATCTTTTTTTTATTTCATCTAAAACCGCTTCTTTTTCTTTTATTTTAAAATTAATTTCGGGCGATTTAAAATAGGGCGACAGGGGGGAGGTTATTTCGGATACCTTTTTTCCGCCTTCTGAAATCAATTGAACTAAAATTAAAAAAGCAATAAATGCCGAGTCGGAATAAAAGTTGCCTTTAAAACAATAATGGCCTGATAGTTCGCCGCCCATTATCGCGTCTTCTTTCCTCATTTTTTCTCTGATATTGACAAAACCGACAGGACTCAGAATCGGTCTTCCTCCCCATTTTTTGATAAATTCGGGCACAGCTTTTGAAGATATTAAATTATAAACAACGGCTAATCCTGAATTTTTTTTCAAAAAATATTTAGCGACGAGCAAAAGAGCGACGTCGCCCGGTATTAAATTGCCCTTTTCATCAAGCAAAAAAATACGGTCGGCATCGCCGTCAAAAATAAATCCAAAATCAGCCCCTAATTTTTTTATTTTCTGACTAATCTGCAAGGTGGTCCCTTTAGCCAAAGGGTTTGGCGAATGGGCGGGAAAATTTCCGTCTAAATTGAAATTAAGAGAGATAATTTTAATCGGCAGTTTTTTTTCAAGCAAGGGAATTACTGAGCCCGCCATACCGTTTCCGGCGTCAATCACTATTTTGTAGGGCATTATTTTTTCTATTTTGGCAAAAGAAAAAATATGTTCTAAATAATCCTGCCAGACGTCAAGTTTCCTGATTTTCCCCTTCTTTTTAGTTTTGGGGAACTTCATTTTTCCAAATTCCTTGCCAATTTCTGAGCCGCGAACAAATTCGCCGTTTTTTTTAACCATTTTCAAACCGTTGTATTCTTTTGGATTATGGGAAGCGGTAATCATTATCCCCGCGTCATATCCGTAAAAACCGACTGAAAAATAAACGCACTCTGTCGGAACTTTACCGATATCATAAACATCAGAACCAGAATCTGTAATCCCCCGGGTTAGCGCCCTAAAAATAGAAGGAGACGAAAGGCGGCAATCTCGGCCGATTGCCACTTTTTTTGCTTTTGTATATCCAACAAAAATTTTGCCAATTTCCGAAGCGACTTCTTCATTCAACTCCGAAGGATAAATCCCCCGCACATCGTAAGCCCGAAAAATAGAAGGGTTGACCCTCATATAGTTTTGGTATATATTATAACATATTATTATGAGTTTTTCGGTAGGAATTGTCGGTTTGCCAAATGTGGGGAAGTCCACTTTATTTAAAGCTCTGACAAAAAAGTCGGTTGAAATTGCGCCCTATCCTTTTACTACCATACACCCAAATTTTGGCATGGTGGCAGTTCCCGATGCAAGGTTAGAAAAAATTGCCGAAATTATTAAACCTGAAAAAATAACGCCGACAATCATTGAATTTGTTGATATCGCAGGATTAGTAAAAGGAGCCCATAAAGGCGAGGGTTTGGGAAACCAGTTTTTGGCTCATATCAGGAATTGCGACGCGGTTTTGGAAGTGATAAGATGTTTTGAAAATGAGAATATAGAAAATGTTTTAGGCGAGATTAACCCTCAAAAAGAAATTGAAATTTTAGAACTTGAACTTTTAATGAAGGACATGGAAACCCTGAAAAATGCTCGGGCAAAATTGGAAAATAAAAAAGAAAAGACAAATTTAAGGAAAATTGAGATTTTAAGAAAAATTGAAACGGAAGTTTCTCAAGGAAAATCGGTTTCGGAAATTCAGTTAAATGAAGAAGAAAAGTCGGAAATTCAAGAGTATCAACTCCTGAGCCAAAAACCGGTTTTATATATTTTGAATAAAAACGGAAAAACCAAATGCGAGCTTTCGAATAAAAACAACTTAGTTTTGAATTTGAAAGATGAAGCGGAGTTCTCCGAACTTTCAGAAAAAGAAAGAGAAGAATTGGGGGCGGGACTGCATCTTGATTCTATAATTAAATCCTGCTACAATATGCTTAATTTAATCGCTTTTTTTACCGTAGCCGGCGGGAAAGAAACCAGGGCTTGGACCCTAAAGCTTGGCTCAAGCGCCCCGCAGGCAGCCGGCATTGTCCATTCTGATTTTGAAAAAAGATTCATCAAAGCAGAGGTTATTCCCTGGCAGAAACTGGTTGAAGCCGGAAACTGGAAAGAAGCCCGGGAAAAGGGCTGGCTGCAGATTGTCGGCAAAGATTATTTGGTAAAAGATGGTGATGTCATAGAATTTAAAATCTAAACAATGAAATTATACGAATTGGATTATTTAATACCGCCGAATCTGACCGAGATTGAAATTAAAGATTTTCAGGAAAAAATTATATCTTTTGTTCAGGAAAAGGGCATCTTAATTGATGCCGCTATTCCTAAGAAGAGAGTTTTGGCTTATCCGGTCAAAAAAAATAATTCAGCTTTTTTTGCCACCTTAAATTTTCAAATGAAGCCGGAAAATTTGGCTGACTTTGAAAAAAAATTAAAACCGGATTCACGTATAATTCGCTATTTAATTTTGAATAAAGTTGTACCGAAGGCGTTTTCTAAACCAAGAAGGCGTTTTACGGAGGGAGAAATAGAAATTCCGGAAAGGAAAAAAGTTAAAATAGAAGAAATAGAAGAAAAATTAAAGGAGGTCTTAGAGGAAAAAATATGAATTTTCAGAAATTTTTCAAATTTCTAAACAATGAATCTCAATAAGGTCTTTCTCATCGGCCGCTTAACCAATAATCCCCAGCCAAAAACCCTTCCTTCGGGTACGCAGGTTTGTTCTTTCGGTTTAGCTACCGGTCGATTTTTCACCGATAAAGCGGGCCAAAAAAAACAAGAAACCGAATTTCACAATATGGTCCTTTTTGGACGTCTGGCGGAAATTGCTTCACAATATTTGACCAAGGGTTCTTTGGTTTTCATTGAGGGCCGGCTTCGCACCAGAAACTGGCAGGACCAATCCGGAAACCAAAGATACCGAACCGAAGTTATTGCTGAAAGATTGCAGTTGGGGCCAAAACCGGCAGGAAAATCAATTCCCTCAGAGCCAATTCCTCAGGAAAAAGAAATACCCCAAAAAGAAGAAATCCCGATAATTGAGGAAGAAGAAATCAACCCCAAAGATATTCCTTTTTAAAAATATGCCGTGTTATTTTTGCCAACGCAACATCAAAGAAAT
>JAGUVE010000079.1 GCA_020063075.1 Parcubacteria group bacterium
AGGTTCGAGCTTCGTTCAGTAATTGCGAAGGTTAAAATTAATTATAAATTCTATTTTATGACTTTACCTGCAGTAAATTGTGGGTTCTGTAATAAAAAATTCTCTCGCTCCATCGGACGAATAAATGAAGCTAAAAAATTTGGCTGGAAGCAGTTTTGTTCTCCAAATTGTCTTGCCAAATCAAAGATAGCTGGAAAGATTTTATCTTGTGCTAATCCTAATTGTAATAAAAAAGTATTTCGTTTATTAAATCAATTTAGAAAATCTATATCGGGCCGTATTTTTTGTTCTCCTTTATGTGCTGCTATCGTTAACAATTTTTCGCGACGAAAGATTAAAATATGTTCTATTTGCGGTAAACAATTTTATGGTGAACGGAAATATTGTTCAAAACTATGCCGTTCTAAGGTGGTAAATCCTAGAAAGAAAAGCGAGGATGAGAAACAAAAAGGAATTTTAAAGAAAATAAAAATTTTCTATGTGTCAGAGGGAAGAATACCAACAAAGAAAGAAAAACCCGGATTGGCCAGAAGGGCACAAGCAGTTTTTGGCACCTGGAATAAAGCTATTGAATCGGCAGGATTTGAACCCAATCCAGTTATGTTTGCTAAAAAATATATTGCTAAAGATGGACATAAATGTGATTCCTTCGCAGAAAAAATAATTGACGATTGGCTATATTTTAATAAAATAGAACATCAACGAAATATCCCCTATCCCAACAGCTCCTATACTGCTGATTTCTTGGTAAAGAGGAAATTCGTAGAATTTCTTGGATTGAATGGCGAAATTGAACAATACGATAAAAATACAAAATTAAAAGAAAAATTAGCAGAAAAACATAAACTCAAACTAATTAAAATCTTTCCAAAAGATTTATTTCCCCGGAACCGACTTTCAGAAATTATAAAAATTTAAAATCTTAAATTCAACTTTCGGCAGCCCGAATCAAAAAATAGAGACAGAGGTCTCTTTTTTTGTCGCAAGAGAACTTCCTGAAATTTTCTTGTGAAAAATATAATTTTGAATTATCATTAAAATAGATAACGACTGAGGTAGTCGTTCAAAAAACCTGCCCCGTAGTGTCCTGAGATTGCCGAAGGACTACTACTAGGGTCGCCAAAGCATTAGGCGTTAAAGCAACCATTTTAATTGATTATGAATAAAGAATTTTTGGAAATTCTAACGGGATTCAAAAGAACTTTGGGACTTATGCAAAAGCCAGAGAAAGTCATGTTGGTTTTTGCATCGTTAATAATGCTAATTACTGGAGTTTTAACAAACTTGCCCGCGGTTATTTTGGGGCGACTTGTTGACAAACTTGTAGGCGCTGAGAACATAGAATTTAATATCGCGATTCCATTTATTGGCTTCGTGGTTGTGATAATTCTAGTTCGTGAAGCATTAACCATAGTAAGAAAATATTTTGTTGAGAATATCGCCACACAAACGGAAAAGAAACAAACGGTGAACGTTATTAAGCATCTGCTGAAAACAGACATAGCAAATATCACCTCACAACAGATTGGCTCTTTGCATGGAAGAATTTTTAGATCAATTCAAGGTTTGGTTCGTATAATAAAACTTGGTTTCCTAGATTTTTTTCCTGTCTTCTTTAGCGCCTTAGCGGCAATTGCAATAGCCCTGTCTCAAAAGCCATTGCTCGCTACGGTAATGGTTTTGGTAATTCCAGCGGGGCTTTTTATCATCATTAAACAGGTTTCTTCTCAAAAGGGAATAAGAGTTTCTTTATTGCGCGGAAAAGAAAAAATTGACGGCACGGTCGTCGAAATGTTAGGCGGAATAGAAACGGTCAGGGCACTCAATACCGAACAACAAGAAGTGACAAAAGTAGAACAGGTTGCCGAAGAATTAAGAAAGAAATTAGGCACCATATTTTTATGGCGTTTTTTGACGCTGGAAAATATCTCAATGAAGGATTTTTCTATATCCTCGTAATTTCTCTCGCGATATTATTCTCGGCACAGGGAATCATCACAAAGGGAGATATTCTTGTTTATTCAATCCTGTTTTTGAGCATAACTGGACCCTTGCGAGAAATTCACCGGATACTCGATGAAGCTCACGAAAGCTCAATAAGAGTAAATGACCTATACGATTTATTGAATCAACCGCAGGACGTTTCTTTTAAACCACAATCGGCAAGTAAAGAGCCGGTAGTCTCGGACAACAAAGAGGCCATAAAAGTTAGCAAGCTATCTTTTTCATTTCCCAATAAGGACAATTTACGAGTATTGAGTGATGTCAGTTTTGGTATCAAAAATGGAGAAAAAATCGGTATAGCCGGTGCCTCTGGTTGCGGTAAAACTACGCTTATAAAAATACTATTAAGGCTGGTGCATGGCTATTCTGGAAAGGTTTATCTTTTTGGTAGGGACTTGGTCTTGATAGGCAGGGACGAAATCGCCGATAGAATCGCGTATGTTCCCCAGAAAACCTACATCTTCTCCGGCTCGATAAGGGAAAATATCACATACGGATGCTTCAGGAAAAATATTACCGATGAAGAAATTATCAGAGTGGCAAAATTAGCGAATTTGTACGACGAGATGCAAGAATCTCTAGGCGGATTGTCCGGCAAGGTGACTGAAAACGGAAATAATTTGAGCGGTGGCCAAAAGCAAAGACTTGCAATCGCTAGGTTGGTACTGAAATCGCCAGAGATTTTAATATTTGACGAGGCGACTTCGGCTCTTGATAACACCAATGAAATTAGAATTCAAAGAAATCTTGAGCAATTGTTTAAAGATAAGACCATGATAACAATTGCTCATAGATTAACTACGCTAAAAAATAGCGATAGGATATTGGTTTTTGAAAAAGGCTGGATTGTGCAAGAAGGAAGTTTTGATGAGCTCGCTGGTCGGGAAGGACCATTCCAAGATTTTTTAAAACAAAAAGAACCTGATATACTAACAACTATAGAAACTGAATAGCGGCGCGCCAACTAAGTTGGCGCGAAATTCGGCGGCGGCGAAAGCGAGGGTGGACAAAAAGGAATTAATAAATTTCAAAAAATTGTTGAATTGTACAACAAGGCGCAAGGGGTCCCATACTATTGTTTAACTAATCGGGACCCCGATTTATTATTAAGAAAAAACAAAGGCAGCTGTTCAGAAAAGCATTTGTATCTGGGAAAAGAATTCCAAAAATTGGGGGTTCCGGTAAAATATCTTTTGATAAAATTTGATTGGAGGGATTTGCCCATCCCCGGGGAAATCATCAAGAAAAAAAATAATCCTGCCGGCTGGCATCTTGCTTTAAAAATCAGGCCTGATAAAAAGTGGATTTTAGTTGACGCAACCTGGGACCAAAAATTAAAAAAGGCGGGGTTCCCCTTGACCGAAAAATGGCAAGGAAAGACAAACACAAAACTTGCCGTTTCTCCAAAGAAAATTATTGAATTAAAAAAAGCGCCGCCAAAACAAATTAAAAGACCCGAAAACAGGAAATTTTATAATGCCTTAAACAAATGGTTGGAAAAACAAAGAGCACATAGCCAAAATTTCTGAAAGAAATTTTGGCTGCTTTACAGGAAACTTTCAGTTTCCTATACAAAAATAAACAACCCCTAAATAAAAAAGCCCTGCTTAATCCTAGAGGGTTGTTCAGGAAAAAAGTCAAGTGGGTGTCCAAGTCCCGATCCGCAGACCGAGATCATTTCAGACTCCCTGAAAGCGCTTTTGTCCCTGAACCCAATAGAACCGGCAGGGCCCCGTTAGAAACTATTTTATTGTGCTTTTTATAACTTCCAATGGGGCAACGCCATCTTTCATTTTTTACCCCTTTTTCAATTGAATTTTACCACTTTCAAAAATAAACTGTCAAGGGTTTCTTTTCTATTTCTTTTTGAAAAATAAAAAAACCTCCAAACCTGAGGCAAATAAAAAGCAACAAAATCGCTAAGTGTTTTGAGCTTCTTATTATTTAACTTTATTTTCACTTTTTAATTTTATTGTTTCTTACCGACTACTGCAAGCAAATCCTCCAAATCCTTAACTCTGGTCTCTAACTTTTCAAATTCCTGACGATAAACAATCCCGGTAAGTTGCTTGCGAATATTTTTAAGCTCCTCATCAACATTGTCAAACCTGCGTTTTGACCATTTTTCTAAATTCACCACTTCTCTTTTTGTTTCTTCAAATCCTTTTTGAATCATTCTCGCCAAATCTTCGATTGTAATTGATTTCTTTTTCATATGTATTATTCTATTTTCTCACGACCAAAACCTATGTCAAGATAAATTTAAGGCACTTGCCATCTGTTTAATTAAAGAAACCACTACCGGCTGGGGAAGTAAACTAAGGGATTCAACTCCTTGAACTGAAAAAACCCAGGGTCTCTCTTTTACTTCAGCTTTTTTCCCTTTTTCATTCCACTGAAAAACATACTCCGGAGTAATTTCATAATCATCAACAAAATTTTTTGCTTCTTTAACCGGAACAGAATTTCTCAGCAAAATCTTTGGGATTCCATAAAGCAAATAAGCCATTTCCATTAGTTTTTCATCAAGTTTTAGCCGTTCTTTGATTGGCTCAATCCCAAACTCATCTCCCTCTTTGGGAAGCGTTTTGACTTCTTTACCTTTGCAGTTTGGATTATCGCAAAGCAAATAAAATTCTTCCTTATCTTTGTCGTAGCCCACCTTTGATGTCGGGAGCAGTTTTAAATTTCTTGATGTCTGGCAAACCGGGCAAACTCTCCGCCATTTAATTCTTTCGTCAATAACTATATCCGGCACATCAATTAAAACAAAAATGTCCTGGTCGTCGCGGTGACCAATTAAGTCCCTGAAAAATAAAGAAAAATTTATCTGGTCCAAGTCGCGGGGGAAGCCGTCAATAAACAGGGCTTTCCTTTCTTTTTTTCCTATTTCTCTTTTAACTAAAGTTAAAATCAGTTCGGTCGGCAAAAGAGCGGCTGTACTTCTCTTTTCCAGAGAGGAAACGATTTCTTCCACTGAAAATCTGCCGCGATAATTTTTCTTCAAAAAATTGAGCAGGTCGCCTTTCTTTTGAGGGTCTTTGAGCTCTTTATCTATAACCCTTATCATGTCCCCTATTGAAAAATGCTCCATCCTTTCTGGCGCGACAATTTCGGCAAACATTTTTGAATACGTGCCCTTGCCGGAATTTTTCTTTCCCAATAGGTAAGCAACAAAAGTATTAGTTTTTAAATACTCTCTCAATCTTTCAATTTCTCTTCCCGCTTTTAACTCAAAATAATCCCTTTGTTCTTTTGGGTCAGTTAAATTAAATTTTCTAGTCG
>JAGUVE010000026.1 GCA_020063075.1 Parcubacteria group bacterium
GAGAGAAGAGTTTGGGATAACGCGACAGAGAAACCGAAAAAGAAGTCCCACCTTCAACCTCTTCCATTAATGTTAAAATTTTCTCCCTGAAATCTGACTTTTTGACTTGTTCCGTCAGGGTCTTGAGGGACTCCACCAAAGGCACCTTTGACCTGAACATAACTGCCAGTTGACGGGAAAATAAAACCAGGTCTTTTTTGCTGGTTCCTTCAAAAAACTTTAGTTTTTTTGCGTAAAAAGGAAGGGCTTTTTCTTCCAATAAAGTCACGTAAAGACCGTGTCTGTGGAGCAGGGATAAGGCCGTTTCCTTTGAAGGAGCTTCAACTGTTCCTGTTTGTAATTCTCCTTCCTTTGTCCTGGCTTGATAGTTGAATTTCATTGTTTAAAAATTTCTGAAAATTTATAAATTATCTAATATGAGCCGAGCAGCGTTCTTAGTTCGGCCGGATTTAAAGAATAATTCAAGGCGTTTTCTAAGGAAACCTCTCTCATTTTAACTAAATTAGCGAGGGAACGATTCAGAGAAGTCATTCCGAATTCGGCCGAAGTATCTATTACCAAAGGTATTTCATGAATTCTATTTTCGCGGATTAAGTTTGCAACGGCGGCATTGTTAAACATTATTTCGCAAGCCGGAATCAAGCCGCCTTTTACTCTCGGTATCAACCGCTGAGACAAAACGCCCAGAAGCGACCCCGATAATTGGGCCCTGATCTGGTCTTGTTGAGCCGGGGCAAAAGAATCGACGATTCTATGAATGCTTTGACTGGCTGAGTTGGTATGCAGGGTAGCAAAAACCAGATGACCTGTTTCAGCGGCGGTAATGGCGATTCCGATAGTTTCTGGGTCCCTCATCTCTCCAACCATGATTACATTCGGGTCCTGACGAAATGTTGACCTAAGGGCTCGTGTAAAACTATCGGTATCCTGGTAAACTTCCCGCTGGTCAATAATCGAAAGATCGTTTTTGAAAAGATATTCAATCGGGTCTTCAATTGTGATGATATGGTCAGCCCGGTTGTGATTTATTTCGTCTATTAGGGCGGCTAAAGTGGTTGATTTGCCGTGACCGGAAGGGCCGGCTATTAAAATAAATCCCTGGGTTGCTTTCGCAAAATTATGTAAAATTGCGGGAAGCTTTAACTCGTCTACGGTTTTAATTTGAGCTGGAACCAGCCGCAGGGCAACGCTGATATTTCCTCGCTGGAAAAAAGCGTTTATGCGAAATCTGGCTGCATCTTCAAAATTATAAGAAAAATCGATTTCTTTTTCTTCCTTGAATCTTTTCCCCTGCTCTTCGGTCATAAGCGAAAAAGCCAGGATTTCCGTATCTTCTCTTGAAAATTTGCCCTTTTTGGGAAGGGGCGCTAGTTTTCCGCTTATCCTCAGTGTCGGCAGATTGCCGGCTGAAATGTGCAAGTCGGACGCCTGCATCTTTACGGTTATTTCTAATAACTCTTTAAGTTTTTTTTGGTAATCATCCATAAATTTTCACTTAACTTTTTCGACACCTGTCGGAAAAGTTAAGCATATAGGAAACCTTTGGTTTCCTATAACTGGAAATTTTTTAAATTTAAATTTTTCGAAATTTCTGAATTTCGAAATAATCTAAACAATAATTATTTTTCTTCGGCCACTCTTAAAACCTCTTCTAAAGCAGTAATTCCTTCCAAGGCCTTTAAAATTCCATCCTGTTTCATTGTCAGTATGCCCTGTCTTTTTGCTTCTTCGGCAATCTTGGCTTCCGATGGTTCAATTAAAATGAGCTCAGCCAATTCTTTCGTCATCGTAAGAGCTTCAAATACCCCGGTTCGCCCGATATAACCCTCCTGGTTGCACTTTTTACAACCAACGGCTTGATAGGTATAAATTATTTTCGGAACCTTGATTTCTTTTTTTATTGTTTCGGGAAACTTATCGAGTTCTTTTAAAATCATCTCTGCTATTTCTTTTTGGGGTTCTATTTTCTTTTTGCAATGAGGACACAAGGTTCTAACTAATCTTTGAGCGAAAGCAACCGAAAGGGCGGGAGAAATCAGATAGGGTTTAACCCCCAAATCAATAAGCCGCGGAACCGCTCCGTAGGCGTTGTTGGTGTGAATTGTGGATAAGACCAGGTGGCCGGTCAGGGCGGCATGAATCGCCAAAGCCGCGGTTTCTTCATCCCTGACTTCACCTACCATAATTACATTTGGGTCCTGCCTGAGAATATGGCGAAGGCCTCGGGCAAAGTCGTAGCCGATTTCGGGCTTAACCTCGGATTGATTAACGCCTTCTAAATAATACTCCACAGGGTCCTCAAGGGTAACAATGTTTACTTCTTCCTTGTTTAATGTTTTTATTATGGCGTATAAAGTTGTTGTTTTTCCGCAACCTGTCGGACCGGTGGTCAAAATCATCCCGTAGGGTTTTTTTATAGCTTCTTTTAAAACTTTAATGCATCTTCCGGTTAGTCCCAACTCGTCAAACGACTTTAATCCCATAGTCGGGTCCAAAACCCTTATTGCCGCTTTTTCACCGAGGGTTGTCGGAAAGGTGGACACGCGAAAATCAATATCTTTCTCGTCAATTCTCGCCGAAAATCTGCCGTCCTGAGGAGTCCTGGTTTCGTCTATTTTCAGATTGGAAAGAATTTTAATCCGGGCCAAAACCGCGGGGTGGATTTTCAAGGGCAGCAGAATAGAAGAATGCAAAACCCCCAAGACCCTGAATCTGATTCTTAATTTTTGCCGCGTCGGCTCAATATGAATATCGGATGCCTCGCCGTCTACGGCATGCCTGAGGATGACTCCGACAACTTTGGAAATCGGCGCCTCTTCAACCAATCTTTCCATCTCTTCGGCGAGCAGAGGTTTACGCTCAATTTTTTCTGTCTTCATTTCCGCTTCCAATTCTTCCAAAGCCAGGGATACTTCCTTTTTCAGGGTTCGATATTTTTTCAGAATTTCTCTGAAATCATTTGGGGTAATCAGAAAGACCCTGTAGGAAAATTTTCCTTGTCTGGCTAAAAACTTAATTGCCTCCTGGGCTTTTAGGTCTTCGGGGTAAACCATTCCGACTTCCAGGGTGTTGTTTTCCCTGCCCAGGGGTATCATTGTGTAAAATCTGGCTGATTCTTCGGAAATTAATTCCAAATTTTTTAAAGAAACCTCCTCAATAGAAATTTTTTTTAACGGCATATTAAGCGTCTTGCTTTTCAAATCAAAGAGAAATTCCTCAGAAACAAACCGCCTTTCCAAAATCACCTCTTCTTCTTTCTTTCCGGAGTTTTTAATTTCGTACTCCAGGGAAGCGGCTTTTTCTTTTTCCAAAACACCCTTTTTAACTAATTGTTGAAGCAACGTCATAAATTAGAAATTCCCTATTCGCCTTAAGGCGAATAGGGCAGGAATGGATTCTCTCTTCCTGTTTTATCTTCAAATGGCTTAATCTCTTCAAACGGCAGAAGCCCCTTTAAAAAAGAACTTTTTAAAACATTGAGGTTTATTTCTATTTTGGGCGGTTTATAAATTTCCGGCGGAGATACGGAAATTTTTTGCTTTTTAAAAAAGTTAAAATAAAGGACCGAAAAGGCGGCCAAAATTAAAATTGAAAAAACTAAAAATAAGTACTTCTGTTTTTCTTGTCTTTTGTGAAAAGTAAGCGCCATAAATTAGTAACTATAAAACTTTATCCCGATGGTAAAATCAAGGGGCTTTTCTTTTTCCGGCGAAGAAAAGGAGATTTTTTCTATCTCAAACAGTCTTGAACTTTTTTCCAATATGGAAAGAAAGTTTTTAAAAGAGTTATAAGAACCGGAAATATTCATAGCAAGGCTGAATTCCTTTATCCCCGCTTCTTTTGGCGATAGGGTTGAAAAGCTGTAATTTTTAAAAATTAAACCGTTTTCAGAGGTGGTTTTTTGCAGATAATTCAGGAGGGAGAGCAAAGAAAACCTTGAAGGCAGAGCAGAGTCAATTTTTGCGAGTTCCTCTGAATATTTTTTTAATTCTTCGGAAATAAGTCTGATTTCCGCCTCATGGTCCTTCAGATTTCGGAGTTCGATTTCTTTCTGATAAACCTCGACTCTTTTTAATTTTAATTCTTGATATTTCGGCCGCACCAAAAATATCCCGAAAATCAAGGAAAGAAGGAAAATAACGGCAACGGTTGAGGAACGGTTCATGTTTATTGTTTAGATTATTTCGAAATTCAGAAATTTCGGAAAATTTAAATTTAAAAAATTTCCAGTTATAGGAAACCAAA
>JAGUVE010000078.1 GCA_020063075.1 Parcubacteria group bacterium
AGATATGCCCCGTAGTAGAATTTCAAATGTCCCTGCGGGGCGAAGTAAAATTTCTAAGAAATTTTATTTGAAATTTCACTACGGGGTATGCTTTCTAAAAATGACTTTAAGAGAATAAATGATTATTTATGGGAGATTCCCAAAACCTTCAGGTCGGATATGAGGGTGCCGGCCCGCGCTTATGTTTCAGAAAAGATGTTAGAAGAAAGCTTCAAAGATAAGTCGCTTGAACAATTGGTAAACATTTCCACCCTTCCTGGTATTCAAAAATACGCTTTGGCAATGCCAGATATGCACGAGGGTTACGCCAGCCCCATTGGCGGAGTGGCCGCAATCAGAATTTCTGACGGGATTATTTCGCCTGGAATGTGCGGGTACGACATCAATTGCGGGATGAAATTGTTGAAATCGGAGTATTCAGAAAAAGAAATTAAACCCCATTTGGATAAATTGGCGACCGAGATTCAAAAAGAAGTCCCGTCTGGTTTGGGCAAGGGACGCAAATTAAAATTCAGCGTTGAAGAGATTGATAAAATTTTAGAGGGCGGGATACCTCATTTAGTCAAAAATGGCTACGGGGAAAAAGAAGACGCGGAAAATTGCGAGGGTTCCGGCCGTTTGGAATGGGCTGACGTTTCGGCGGTTTCTTCCCACGCCAAAAATAGAGGAAGAGACCAGGTTGGGACATTGGGAAGCGGCAATCATTTTTTGGAAATTCAAAAGGTGGCTGAGATTTTTGACGAAGAAACAGCCAAGGTTTTCGGTTTATTTAAGGACCAAATAATTATAATGATACACTGCGGCAGCCGCGGCTTGGGTCATCAAGTTTGCACCGATTATCTCCGAGAATTTATTCCTTTAATGGAAGGTAAATATAAAATTCGCGTGCCCGATAGAGAATTTGCCTGCGTGCCCTTTAATTCGCAAGAGGGCCAAAGATATTTTTCGGCAATGGCTTCAGCCGCAAATTACGCCTGGGCTAATCGGCAGATGATTGCCCATTTTGTCAGAAAATCCTGGAAATCGGTTTTGGGCGAAAAAGCATTGTCTTTGAGGGTTTTGTACGACGTTGCCCACAATATTATCAAAAAAGAAAAATATCTGATTGAGGGAGAAGAGACCGAAGTTGCCGTTCACCGCAAGGGCGCGACCAGGGCTTTCCCGCCGGGACATCCGGAGATTCCAAAAAAATATCAGGAGGTTGGCCAGCCAGTGATAATTCCCGGCTCAATGGGAACCGCCTCTTATATTTTAGTCGGAACAAAAGAAGGAGAGGAAGCGTTCTTTAGTACTTGTCACGGCGCCGGCCGCACAATGTCTCGGCACGCGGCGCTAAGAGCGGTTTCGGGCCAAGAAGTAGTAAAAAATTTAGAAGCAAAAGGAATTATTATTAAATGCTGGTCTTTAAGAGGTATTGCCGAAGAAGCGCCCTTAGCGTATAAAGACATACACAGCGTTGTTGATGTTGTTCACAACGCCAGTTTGTCAAAAAAAGTAGCAAGATTAGTGCCGTTGGCTGTAATAAAAGGCGAGTAATTTTTGTGAATAAAAAACCTTCTAAAAGTGTAAGAAAATTTATCCGCAAAGAAAAAGCCCGGATCCGCCGGGAGATTTTGGATTTTAAAGAACAGGAGGAAAAAATCAAAGAACTTTACACCATTAGAAAGCCAAAACTAAAAAATATGGTTAAAAAGGATAAAGTTAATGGCGAGAAAAAGAATATTTCTACCGAGGTTGAGCAAAAACTCAAGCCAAAAGACAAAAAACCTACTCAGTAATAAAACAAAAACCGCCCATAAGGGCGGTTTTAAGTTGGGACGGTTGACGATTTTAAGAATTTGGGGTAAAATAATAATTTATCGCGGCTAAAAATTTTCTCAAAAATAAGGCGGGCACTGGCAATATTATTAAAATCAGGGGCGCAAGGGTTCACAATCTAAAGAACATTGATTTGGATATACCGAAAAATAAACTAGTTGTGATTACCGGACTCTCTGGCTCCGGTAAAAGCTCTCTGGCTTTTGATACGCTTTACGCCGAAGGTCAGCGCCGCTATGTTGAGTCGCTATCTGCCTACGCGCGGCAATTTCTGGGAGTGATGGACAAGCCCGACTGCGATAAAATCGAAGGAATATCGCCGGCCATAGCCATTGACCAGAGAAAAGGCGGCCGCAATCCGCGCTCAACCGTTGGAACGATAACGGAGATATACGACTATCTCCGTCTTTTATTCGCCAGAGTGGGAACTCCTCATTGCCCGAAATGCGGCAGGGCTATTTCAAGACAAACAATTGACCAAATTACCGGGCAAGTTTTGGCTCTGCCCCAAAAAACGGAAATAACTATTTTGGGTCCCGTAATTCGCGGAAAAAAAGGAGAATACCGGGGGGTTTTAGAGGAAATTCAAAGAAGCGGTTTTGTCAGGGTAAGAATAGACGGAGTGATTCATCGCGCAGAAGAAGCGTTGGAATTAAAATTAGCAAGATACAGAAAACATAATATTGAGGTAGTCGTTGACAGGATGGTAATAGAAGACAATATTGACCGAACGAGGTTAGTTGATTCTTTGGAAACCGCCCTAAAGCTCGGAAAAGGAATTGTAATAATAAATGATTTAGTTTTTTCGGAGCATTTTGCCTGCGAGAATTGCGGAATCTCTCTGCCGGAATTAGAGCCCCGGCTTTTCTCTTTTAATTCGCCCCAGGGCGCTTGTTCCGCCTGCCAGGGATTGGGAGAGAAATTAATAATTGACCCAAAGCAGGTTTTACCAAACCCCAATTTATCAATCGCCGAGGGAGCTATATTTCCCTGGGCCCACGCCTCCCATAAAGTTGGCAGACAGGGATTTTTTTGGTGGCGACTGTCCGAACTGGCGGAAAAGCATAATTTTTCGTTGCGGGTTCCGGTCAAAGAACTTCCAAAAAAAATTATTGAGTTGATTTTGTACGGCGAATCCGCCAAATCAGAAATTCGAAATTCTTCGTATGAGGGGGTTATCCCCTCGTTGGAAAGAAGATACCATGAGAGTGAATCGGAATACACAAGAGAAGAAATTAAAAAATATATGGTTGAAAAAAAATGCGAAACCTGTGAAGGAAAACGACTAAAACCCGAGGCATTGGCGGTTACAATAGCCGGGAAATCTATTGCCGATGTGGCGGAAATCGACGTAAGAAAGGCCAGAACATTTTTTGAAAATTTGGTTTCTCAAAAAAGCAATTTTAAGGCAGAGCAACTGAAAATTGCCAAACCCGTAATCAAAGAAATCATCAACCGTTTGCAATTTTTGCTGGATGTTGGTTTGGACTATATAACATTAGACAGAAAAGCCGAGACATTGGCCGGGGGAGAAGAGCAGAGAATAAGGTTAGCCACCCAGATTGGTTCAAAATTAACCGGGGTTTTATATATTTTGGACGAACCCTCAATCGGTCTGCATCCGAGGGACCAGGGACGCCTGGTGGAAACGTTAAAAAAACTGAGAGACCTCGGAAACACAATAATTGTCGTTGAACACGACCCCCAGACAATCAGGGCTTCGGATTGGGCGATAGACATCGGACCCGGCGCCGGGAAACACGGAGGACGGGTGATTTTTCAAGGAACCCCGAAGGAGTTGCTGAAAGCGCGCACTCTTACAGGAGATTATTTAGCAGGAAGGAAAAAAGTGGAGATTAAAAATTCTAAATTCCAAATTCCAAATTCCAAACAAATTCAAAATTCAAAATTCAAAATTCAAAATTATCTTATTATCAAAGGAGCTAAAGAACACAATTTAAAAAACATCGATATTAAAATTCCCCTGGGGAAATTTGTTTGCATTACCGGCGTTTCGGGTTCAGGAAAATCAACCCTGATGAACGATATTTTAGCCCGTTCTCTGCTCAGAAAATTTTACAATTCAAAAGAGGAGCCGGGAAAACATAAAGCAATTTTAGGAACGGAATTTTTGGATAAGGCGGTCTTGGTTGACCAGTCGCCCATCGGCAGGACACCCAGGTCAAATCCGGCCACCTATATTGGCGCCTTTTCATATGTTCGGGATTTCTTTGCTAAAACAAAAGAATCAAGGGTAAGGGGATACGGTCCCGGCAGGTTTTCCTTCAACGTTAAGGGCGGCCGGTGCGAAAATTGCCAGGGTCAGGGCCAAATAAAAATTGAAATGTACTTTTTGCCCGACGTCTATACCCAATGCCCGGAATGCAAAGGAAATAGATTTAACAAAGAAACCTTAGCCATAGAATATAAGGGTAAAAACATTGCCGAGATTTTAGCAATGACGGTTGAGGAGTCGCTTGAGTTTTTCAAAAACATCCCCGGGATTGAACAGAAAATTAAAACCTTGAACGACGTGGGCCTGGGCTATATTGAGTTAGGACAGCCGGCTCCTTCGCTTTCCGGAGGCGAAGCCCAGAGGGTAAAATTGGCGGCCGAGCTTTCAAAGAGAGGAACCGGAAAGACCTTATATATTTTAGACGAGCCGACCACCGGGCTTCACCCCGACGACATTAAAAAACTGGTTTTTGTTTTGAGAAATTTAGTTGGAAAAGGAAATACAGTTACGACGATTGAGCATAATTTAGATTTTATTAGAAATGCGGACTGGTGCATTGACTTGGGTCCGGAAGGAGGAGATAAGGGTGGATATATAGTTGCTCAAGGTACTCCTTTTGAAATCATCAAAAACAAAAAAGTCATACCGGTAAATATCTCAAAGAAATTCTAAAAATTTAAACCTCTTGCCCTACTAAATTTTTGGACTAACTTTGTTAATTTAATTACCGCATGATAATCTATCCAAAAACTTGGGAGGACTTGACAAAGGGCGTTGCTTCTTTTAGTATTTAATATAAAAAATTAGCACTCAATCCATTCGATTGCTACTCAGGGTTGACCCTGAGCAAAGCCGAAAGGTCAAAGGTCGCAATTGCTAAACCCAGTAGTAGATTTTCGACAAATCCCGCCTTAGCTGGATTTAAGAAGGCAAAGCCGGTCGAAAATTCACTACCGGGTAAAGTTAATAAATGTATGACGATAAAACCATTATCAAATCATATTTTGATTGAGCCGATAAAGGAAGAAGAAAAAACCAAAACAGGTATTTTGCTTCCCGCAACGGCTGAAAAAGAAAAACCGGAGCAGGGAAAGATAATTGCCGTGGGACCCGGCAGAAAAACCGCTTCCGGGAAAATAGTTCCGGTAGACGTTAAACCGGGTCAAAAAGTTCTATTTAAAAAATACGGTCCGGACGAAATAAAGGTCGGCGACAAAGAATACTTAATTGCTTCAGAGGAAGACATCCTCGCAATTCTTGAATAAATTCAAGAATTGCTCAAATTTCTAATTTCTAATTTCTAAATAATGACTTAATTTCTTAATGTTTAAAAATTAAATCATTAAAAATTGATTAAAAATTAAAAATTTAAAATTAAAAATTTAAGTAATATGGCAAAACAAATTTTATTTAGCGAAACAGCGAGAAAAAAATTAAAGGCCGGGGTTGATAAATTGGCTGATGCCGTAAAGGTTACCCTGGGTCCGAGAGGCAGGCACGTTGTTTTAGACAAGGGTTTTGGAGCTCCTGAAATTTGTGACGACGGAGTGACTATAGCCAAAGAAATTGAGTTAAAAGATAAAATTGAAAATTTGGGAGCCGAAATTGTAAAAGAAGTTGCCAGTAAAACAAACGACATTGCCGGAGACGGCACGACCAGCGCGGTTGTTCTGGCCCAAGCAATGATGACCGAGGGTTTAAAAAACGTGGCGGCCGGAGCCAACCCAATTGCCTTAAAACGAGGCATGGAAAAGGCGGTAAAAGTGGCTATTGAGAACTTAAAAAAGACGGCAAAGACAATTTCAAAAAAAGAAGAAATTGCTCAGGTGGCAACCATTGCCGCTCTGGATCCGGAAATCGGGAATTTAATCGCTGAAGTGGTTTCTAAGGTTGGAAAAGAAGGAGTAATTACGGTCGAAGAATCAAAGAAAATGGCGTTAGAACCGCCTCAAATCGTTGAAGGTCTTCAGTTTGACCGGGGCTACATTTCCCCTTATATGATAACCAACGCCGAAAGAATGACAGCTGATTTGGAGGAGCCCTATATTTTAGTCACCGACAGGAAAATTTCCGCCCTGAATGAAATTCTGCCAATGCTGGAAAAAGTGGTTCAAACAGGCAAAAAAGAATTAGTAATTATTTCCGAAGAAGTAGAGGGCGATGCTTTAGCAACGTTGGTCGTTAATAAATTGAGGGGTATATTCAACGCTTTGGCGATAAAAGCTCCCGGTTTTGGAGACAGGAAAAAAGAAATGCTGCAGGATATTGCCACCGTTACCGGCGCTCAATTGATTTCCGAGGAATTGGGGCTGAAATTGGAAAACGTTGAATTAAAACAATTGGGTCGGGCGCGAAAGGTTGTGGCTGAAAAAGAAAAAACAACCATTATTGAAGGCAGGGGTAAAAAAGAAGATATTGAATCAAGGATAAAGCAAATCCGAAACGAGTTGAAAGCCACCGAGTCCGAATTTGATAAAGAAAAAATTCAAGAGCGTCTGGCCAAATTAGCCGGCGGAGTGGCGGTCATCAAAGTTGGAGCGGCAACCGAGTTTGAGCAGAAAGCCAAGCAGAGAAAAACCGAAGATGCCTTAAACGCCACCAGAGCCGCAATTGAAGAAGGTATTTTAGCCGGAGGCGGCGTGGCCCTTTTAAGATGTATTCCTTATTTAGAGAAATTAGAAGCAGAAGGCGAAGAAAAAACCGGAGTAAAGATAGTGAAGGCGGCTTTGGAAAGACCAATCAGACAAATTGCCGAAAATTCCGGTTTGGACGGCGCGGTAGTGGCTGAGGAAGTTAAAAAGCATCAGGGAAACTATGGTTTTAATGCCAAGACACTGCAATACGAGGATTTGATTTTAGCCGGAATTGTTGACCCGACAAAGGTTGTCAGAGCCGCTTTGGAAAATGCGGCTTCTGCCGCTTCAATGTTTTTGACAACCGAAGCGGTAGTTGGAGAACTGCCAGAAAAAGAAGAGAAAAGGGGCATGCCGTCAATGCCAGAAGAGTATTGAGCCGTCCGAAAAGTTAGATTTTTTATCTGCCCCGCAATAATTGCGGGGCTCTTTTTTTGAATTTAAATATGGGTTATAATTAACTATATTCAAGGTCGAATTTAGCTTTAATAACTAAGTTTTTTTAAAAAAATGGCTATTTCTACAATTATTTTTCTAGTCCTGGCGTTTGTTATCGTCTGGCTTATTTTGACCTACAACCGGTTTGTCACCCTGAGAAACCGGACAAAAGAGGCCTGGTCGGATATTGATGTTCAGCTAAAGAGAAGATACGATTTGATTCCAAACCTGATTGAAACGGTCAAGGGTTATGCCGCCCATGAAAAAACGGTTTTTGAAAATGTAACTAAAGCCAGAACGGCGGCAATGGCGGCCG
>JAGUVE010000034.1 GCA_020063075.1 Parcubacteria group bacterium
GCCAGCCCCAAAAAGGGGTTTGTTTCTTTGCCCGGAAAAATAATTATGAGGTCGGAACCGAATTGCTGAAGAAGGCGGGCTACCACGTTTTGAATACCGTCGCCTAAGGCAAAAATGACGATGACAAGCATTATTCCAATAACAATACCCAAAATTGTCAGCCAGCTTCTGAGCGGCCGGTATCTGATGCCTTTTAATGTTAAAATCAAAAATTGCTTAAGCATACCCTGTAATGACTACTCCGTATATATCTTTTTTTGGACTTTGTGGTTTCTTACCATCATGCCGTCCTTTAAAGCGATAATTTGGTCGGCTTTGTCGGCGATATCGGCATCGTGGGTAACGATAATAAACGTTTTTTTCTGTTCTTTATTTAAATTTATAAGCATTGCCAAAATTTTATTTCCAGTGGCTGAATCCAAGTTGCCGGTTGGTTCGTCTCCCAAAATTATTTCGGGGTCGTTACTTAGAGCTCGCAAAAGAGCGACCCTCTGCTGTTCGCCGCCGGATAATTCAAATGGCCTGTGTGTCATTCTCGGCTTTAGGCCTATTTCTTCAAAATTCGCTTTTAATTTTTCCCCTTCAATCGGTTTTCCGGCAAATATCGCCGGCAAAGCAACATTTTCAAAAGCAGTAAGCCAAGGTATTAAATTATATTGCTGAAAAACAAAGCCAAAGGTTTGAGAACGCAATTTTGCTCTTTCCTCGTCCCGCAACAAGGAAACGTCTTTACCGCGCAGAAAAACAGAGCCGGAAGTCGGTCTATCCAAAAGCCCGACCATATTTAAAACCGTGGTTTTGCCGGAACCCGAGGCGCCAATAACTGCCACAAAATCGCCTTCCCAGATATTAAGGGATAAATCCTTCAAAACCTGTGTCTCCACCTGGCCCAGTTTGAAAACTTTCCAGACATTGTTTAGTTTTAGTAAAGGCGTATTTTGAAATTTTCCGGGGTCGTTTTTAAATCTTTCCTGGCAATAAGAACCGCAAAAATAAAAAATTCTGCCCTGGTAGTTGGCTTCGGCGATATCAGAATCGGAAACTGAGGATAAATCCATACCGCAAACCGGGTCAATTTTTTGAGGATAATTTTTAATATCTGCTATATTGAGAACTTAATCGGTAGAAACAACAACGATTTCTCCTTCAATAAGCCCCTTTACTGCTTCAACTGATTGACCGTCAGAGATTCCCGTTTCTATTTCCACTTCTTTTTGCCGATTATTTTCCAAAATTTTGACAAAACTCTTGCCTTCTTTTTTGTAAACTGCGAATTCAGGAATTTTTAAAATATTGTCTTTAGCAGACGTAATGAGCGTTAAATCGGCGCTCATTCCCGAGCGAAGCTCCAATCCCCCGCTTTCTGCTATTTCTACATTAACCCGGTAATATTTATCTCCTTCTTTTGTGATTTCTTCCGGTTCAATAAAGATAACCTTCCCCTTTAATTCTTGGTCTAGAAAAGCATCAAACCGAATCAAGACGTCATTGCCATTAACCTCCTTGATTTTTCCAATTTCCAACTCTGAAACATCGGCTTGAATTTTGAAACCTGCGGCAGATAAAGACAGGGCGGTTTTTCCCGGCTGAAAAACTTCTTTTTCTTCAAGGTAAATTTTTTTAATTTCGGCCGGTATTGGCGCAAAAAGAGTGGACTTTTTGATTGTTTCTTTAATTATTGCAATTTGCTCTTCAATTTCTCGGATTTTGGCTTTGGCAATCTCTATATCCTCGTTTCTAGCCGGCGCTTTTTTAAGAGTAAGTTCGCTTTGGGTTAATTCCAAGACCGCTCTAGCTTCGTTAACTTTAGTTTTGGCTGCCGAAATATTGTTTTGGTTAATAATTTTTTGACTGGCGAGCGATTGTTTTTGACTGCTGACGTTGGAAAGGGCGTAATTTACATTGGCCCTGCCGGTATAAATACTTGTTTTGTAACTGCTGGCAGTAGTCAAAGACAACCCCGCGGCTGAATTAACCGCCTCATTAAGTTTATTTAGAAAATCCCTGATTATAATCAAATGATTTTCGGCTTTTTTGAGTTCTTCATCCAAGCTTAGGTACTCAGAAGATAAAACATCCAGTTCGGCTTTGAAGGTTTTAAGAACTCTGCCGGCAAGCATTCTTTGAGATTCAGAGTCAATCTCAAGTTGAGAGTTTGTAGTGAAGGTAAGCTGAGGGCTATCTGAAGAATCGTCAGAAAACATTTCATCTGTTTGTTTTGTTACGGCATCGTCGGCTTTTGTGTAGGCGTCGTAAAGGATATTTTTGACACTACTGTAAGGGTTGGCTAAGTCGGTTTCGGCTTTTTGCCCAACATTGGTTAAATTTATTTCGCTATCCTCTAGTGATTTTTTTGCATTCTCAAATTTGGTTTCCAAGACGTCTATTTCTTCTTGTGTCTCGCCCTTGAGAAGTTTTTCCAAACCAGCTTGACTCTGAACCAAAAGCGCTTCTAATTTATTTTTTTCCAACTCCCGGTCTTTTGTCTCCAGTTTCATCAAAGCGGTTTCTTTTTCCGTTTTTTCTCCCTCCTCAACGAAAATTTTCTCAACAACGCCTGAAAAAGGAAATTCCAGGTCAAACTCTTTTTCAGAAACCAGTTCACCCCCTCACCTTAATCAGTTCTTGGAGGTTGCCTCTCGCAACTTTAAATTGTAAAAGTTCGGTTGTTTCTCTTCTGAAATAATTTTGATAGACCCAAAAAGAAATCAAAATTAGACCGGCGAGCACAATTATTATTAAATACGAAGATAATTTTTTCATTTTTATTTTAAATCAGCTAAATCAATATATTTTTTCTCGCAATAACTATACACCGGCTTTAGGTTTACAAATTGAGCAAATCTGGCTACCCAGGCATTGGGAATGTTGGTAAAAGTTTTCTGAAGGGCGGAAAGAAAAGTGTAATATTTTTTATGAACCATCACAAAATCCCGATACTCTTTTTGACCCGCTTTCAAAGTTTTTTCTTTATTGATTATTTGCTGAATAATTTTTCCGCAAATTTCCCCAAAATAAATCGCCGTTCTTACTCCTTCCCCGGTCAGGGGTAAACACTGACCGGCTGAATCGCCGACCAAAAAGATATTTTCCAGGGTTGGCTGGCGAAATTTATTTGAAAAAAAACCGC
>JAGUVE010000108.1 GCA_020063075.1 Parcubacteria group bacterium
GAGTGCCGTCCGCTTTCTTAATGTCGGCCATTATCTGCAGGTTATGAGTCGCGCCGTCAGCCGGAATAATAAAGGTGTTGCCGAAACTAAAGGTTGTGTCTCCAGCAGCGATATCGGTGCCGGTAGAATTCAAGTTAACGGTTGAGCCCTTTTGACTGCCGTCAAAATAAATCTTGCCTTGGTACAAACCGTCAGTGACAATGGTTCCGTAAAGCCGGGCTTTCAATGCCGTAATCTTGACATCTTCACCAGTGGCTTTGATGTCAAATTTGGCAACAACAACGTTGGTGCCGTTTAACGCCACGCTGCCCGAAGGCGAAGCGGAATTTCTGGTCATCGTCAGACGGCCAACATTAATGGTTGAAGCCGGTGTACAAGTCAGGGGGGTCCAGGAATTGTCTGAGTTTGGCTTAATGAAAATCCCGTATTGGGTGTCATAAGCCACAATGTCAGTCATATTCTGAACGGTGAACTGGAAAGTTCTGTTAGTCCCGCCCACAATGTCGGCTTTCAAATGCATTTGCTTCGTAATTCCCTTTTCAATGACGAGCGGACTCGCCGTCAAGTCAAAGGTAAGGGTCTTATCCGAAGCGGCAGCAGCCACTTCGGCGATTTTTGCTCCTCCATCGTAAAGCATGAAGTTAGCTAAATCATCAGCGTCGGTAGAACCGATGTTGGTGAATTTCAGCTTCCGAACTTCAAGTTTCTGGTCAGCGCCAGCCAAAGAGAAGTTGTAAACCTCAAGACCGGTTTGCGGGTCAACGCTTGCTCCGGGACCACTTACGTTGGCAACGGTCAAACGACCCACATCAGCCGCCGCCGCAGTTGACATTATGTTGCCAACCACAGGGAAGGTTCCGTTAACCGCTGAAGCGTTTGACGTAACCGCAGTCGCGCTTTCCAGGGAAAACTTAATTGTTTTTCCGGAAGCGGTCTCGTTGGTTAAATCAAACTTCAGGGTAACATCTTTTGATTGACCTGCCGAAACGGTAAATAGCCCCGCTGAATTCGTAAAGGTCAAAAGGGTGTTCGTGAAAGTGTTGTATTCGGCTAAAAGCGTGTCTCCGTCATAAAGATATGCCTGGGAAACATCTGCGTCAGCCGAAATACCTGTCCTCTTGAAAACCAATGTTGTAACCTTCACATCCGAGGCGTCGCCGTTGGTGAATTTCAGTTTTGCGGCAGGAATCTGCGCTTGGGCTCCTTGCCCGGCATCTGAATCGGCAACAATGGTTGCCGCGGCCGGCGTGTCGGCGGATAAAGCAACAGTTAAACCGGCGCTAACTGGAGTTACCGGAGTCACTGGAGTAACTGGGGTTACCGGAGTTACTGGGGTTACTGTGCCAGCTAACAAAGCATTTAACTTTGCTCTGGTTAAAGAACCTACAAAGCCAGTCGCTCTTCCAATGTTGTATTTTTGCTGAAATTTGACCACGGCCGCCTTGACTTTGGCTCCGAATACTTCGGTTCCTGTCCAAGCAGCATGGTCTGTAACTTCTTTATCCAAAACCTTCTTCAGGTTGACCACATCCGGGTCAGACATACCAGAAGAAAGGTTTTTGGCAAAGATGAAACCAGAGGGAACCTCATAACTGCCAGCCGGAGCTTGGCCCTGCAAAACAGTCAATTGGGACTGCAAAGCAGAGACCTGAGCCAATAAGGCGTTAATTTGCGCCTGAAGCTCGTCAGCCGTTAAGGCCAAAGCCGGAAGAGCAATCACAGCCATTCCTAAAATCACGCTACTTACTGCAATCTTTCTTAATAAATTTTTCATTTTTTGTTTTTTGTTTTTTTATTTTTCTTTCTCGCATCGACCGTTTAATTCACGACTTTATCCCGTAGAGAAATTTCGAACAATAATTATTGAATTGGGCTAAGCCCATTCGAAATTCTTCTGCGGGGTTTACGTAATTAGTCGCGAATCTGCGATTTCTTATTTTTTCTTATTTTTTCTCATCGTGTCGACCGTTTTACCTCGCCAAAGTTCCTTCAGGAGCGAAGGCGGGTTTATTTCACGACTTTCCAATTTTAATTATTTCTAATTTCTATGTAAAGAATTGGTTAAATAGGTCTCTAACGCCTTTGTATAATCGCCGCTTTCATAATAACCTTTCGCTTTAACCAAATCCTCGGCTTGTTTTTCGGTTAAAGTTGAATTCTCGGCGTCTTTGAGCAGTAATTCAATTACAATTTTATCAACCGAACCGTTTTCATTTGCTTCCGAATCAATTCCCAGCGAACCAAAAACCCTTTCTTCTCCTTTGTTTATTTCATTAAGTTCTCTAGCCACCTGCTTGGCGATTTTTATCGCTTCCCTTTCCGATTTTCCTTTAATGGAATTGGAAACCGATTTTCTTGCGGCTGATTTTGTTTTTTTGAATTCGTTCAGGGCCGGGGCAATGTTTTCAACCTGATTTGTTTCGGCTATTTTATTTAACTCTCCCAGCCGTTTATTGGTCATTTCCAGCTCATATTGGGGTTTTTCTTCGGCAGAAACAAAAATGGCGCGGCTTTTTTCGGCCGCCCTTTTCACGTAATATAAAAAGTCGCCCGGCAGGGAATATCGGGCAAAACCGAATAAGCCGAATACGATTAAAGTGGTCAAAACGCCGGCATAAGCCAAACGAAAAAAACCGAACAAGGGTTTCGGCTGAGCGAACTCTTCACCCAAAATTCGGCTTTTAGTCAATAAAACCCAGTCCTTTCTGGGTTGAATTCGGCGAAGTTCGCGGATTTTGCGCAGGAGTTCTTTATCGCTAATGAGTAATTTATCCGCCATTGAGATGATGACGTAAAAGCTTCCATTTTGTTACACCCCTCAAACTGTTAGCGTGGTCAAGAACTGTTCTTGACCATTTTTCGTAAATCAATAGATTGTCTCAGGGATTTAAGGGCGCGATGAAGTAGGACACGGGTAGCATCTTCTGTCCTATCTAATAAACGGGCTATTTCAGAAATAGATAGGTCATCTAAATAACGCCAGATGAGTGCGTTTTGGTAATCATCGTTTAGTTTAGTTAAAACACTTTTAATGTTCTCAAAATCCGACATCAAAGCCGCCTGTCCCTCTAAGTCGGTTCGCGGGTCAATGATTCTGATATCTTCAGCAGAAATGACCTTGTTCTTTCCTTTTTCCCGGTAATAATCAATAACCAAATTTCTGGCTATTCTGTAAAGAAAAGCTCGTGGATTTTCTATTTTTTTCTGCCCTTTGAACGCTTCCCATCCCTTCAAAAACGTCTCCGAAGTTAAATCCTCGGCTATTTCTTGAGCATTAACTTTTAAAAAAATAAAACGATAGATTTTGTCTATATTTTGGTCGTAGATTTTGCTGAATGTTTTTCTAAGGTCAGCCATAAATACATATATATGTATTGTATATCACAAATGTTTGATTTGGTAAAAGGTTTCATTTCTCTCCCCAAGTCGCTCAATCGCTCCCCTCTTTAACAAATGCCCAAAATCCCTTCTCAGGGTTCTTTTGGTTATTTCCGGAAAAATCTTTTTTAATTCCCAAACCTGGGCTTTGCCCTTTTCTTTTAAGACCTCTAAAATTTTTTGGTGGCGGGCGTCGGGCGGAGTGTTGTTGTTATTTTGAGGAATCTGTTCGCCAACAGGCGAGGTTGGTAATTTTACTTTACTATAATCCAGTTGGAGTTTCAAGATTTCAGACGGCGAAACCCAATTTTGATTTTTAGCCACTTCAAAAAAACCATCCAAAACCTCCAACTCCGCAAAAAGTGGTCGAGAACTGTTCTCGACCAGTTTGGCTAAAATGTCGTCCGCCAATTCCCGCATTTTATATCTCAACGGCTCTTTTTTGGGAAAAAGCAAAGTCAGGCGGTAAAGTTCGTTTGTAATTTGAATTAAAAAACTTTTATCCACAGAATAAAAGTTATCACATTTATGGAAAAATACCAGTAGTAATTAGTTTTCCTTCTCCTGAAAAATTTTGCAAATAAATTGTGCCTGCCCCACCTGAACTGCCGCTCGTTTCCGTAGCGGTGACCTTTCCTCCCAAAGCATAAATCTGACCGGAAAAACCATCCATTAAATTATAAA
>JAGUVE010000061.1 GCA_020063075.1 Parcubacteria group bacterium
GGATTGTATTTTTTAAGAGCTTTAGTATAAGAAAGTTTTTCAACCGGGAAATAAGGTTTTCTTAAATAATAAGGCGGTCCCCACGACCCTCCGCTATCGGTAGCTATTATTTCTATTGTTCTGGCGGTGTTTTTCTTGAAAAATTCCGCCTTAAATTTTTCCCTTAAAAAATGAGTTAGACGTCCGTTTCCTGCGCCGACCTCAAGCGCTAAAGCAGGTTTTTCTTTTGTCGCCCCAATTTCTCTGCTTCTTTCAATTAAATAATCCCCTAAAGCCGATATAAACTCTTTATTTAAGAATTCGTAAATTGGCTCATTGTTTGGTTCATTTTTGTATTCGGAACTCATCCTTCTGCCGCTGTAGAATTTTTTCCACGCCTCTCTGTCCCGCAAATTATCAAATGCCTTTTTAATTTCTGCATTCGAAGGGAGGTATTTTGGGTCTTTCAATTTTTCCCTGATTTCTTCGGGCGTCTCCACCTTATTTCCAAACTTCTCTTTTCCAGAACCATCAACAATTCTAATTCTCTCGCCCATATTAACTATTTATCGCCTTTTTCCGTTTTTCCTTCTATTTTCTTCAGCAATAATCCAATCTTTTTTCTAAATTCTTCCGGGTTCTGCAATACCTTCATTTTCGCAATGTCCTCTTCAGAGATTTTTCCCGAAGCTTCTCCTTTTTTCAGTTTTTTAATCAATTCTTCCATCGTTAAATCCGGCGCTCCTTTTTCAATTTTGCGCCCTCCAAAATCTGACCCTTTTCTTGGTATTTCTAGCATAATTTCTTTTATTTTAGTTTACCACTATTTCAGCAAAATTTCAACTACAACAAAAACAATATAGACAAGAAGCAAAAAGTAGCCCTCGTTTTTACTTATTTTTTTGCCGCTCTGAATAAAAAAGAGGAAAAGCAAAGCCGATATTATCAAGAAAATTCTGGCGACGGCAAAGGGAGAAAAATTGGGAATTTCAATTGGCGAGAGCAAAACGACAACCCCCAAAATGAGGGTCGTTGAGATAATAATTGAGCCCATTGTGTTTCCCAAAACCATCCAGGTTTCCCCTTTTTTAGCCGAAGCAAACGCAAAATAAAGGTCGGGTAACGAAGTTCCCAAACCAACGATTAAAATCCCAACCAGCGCCAGAGTCGAATTCAATTCTTTTACAAAAAAAGCGGCTGATTTCACAATTCCTCCGGTTGCCATCAGAAGAATAATTATTCCGATGATTATTTTGACTAAATCGGTGAAGAAAATTTTAAAATTCTTAACTTTTTCGCCGTCATAAATTTTAACGAATCTTTCTTTTCTTGAAAAAAGCCAAAAATTATAAAAAATGAAAACAGAAATTAAGACAATCCCGTCGGCTCTGGTCAAAATTCCGTCTAAAATCAAAAGGAGGGGCAAAATCGCGATGAAGATAGTGAAGATTGCCGAATCTTGGATTACTCTGCTCTTTGCGGTTATCCCCGTTTTTGTCACCAGAGTTGCCAGAGCAATTACCAAGGTTAAATTAATCACATTAGCCCCGACAATGCCGCCGAGCGAAAGTTCCGGAATTTTATTTAAAACAGAAAAAATTCCGATAAAAAGTTCGGGAATGGAAGTGGCAAAGGAAATAATAAAAAAGGTAACAACGAATTCCCTCCAGCTTAGAAATCTGGCTGCCCTTATCAGTCCCGCCATAATTAATTCTCCGCTAAAATAGAGCAAGATGCAGGAAGCGGCAAAAATGAAAATATAAAACCAAAACATAGATTAGATTTATTTTAAGAAGTATACGAACTCGTAAACAACACCAATGAAGAAAATTAATATAAGAGGATAGATAAATTTATTTTTGGTAATCTTCCGGTACATTAATAAGACCAAAATTCCTGAGATTGCCAGCATCGTTCCTCCTGCCAGCGATATCACCAAAATAAAACTTTTAATGCCAACAAGAAAAAGAAATAAAGGAAAAAAACAAGTAATTGCCCAAGCCAGATTTTTATTTATTTTTAAATCATAATAAAAAACGCTTTTTAAATTAAGCCCCAAACAATTGAAGGAGGTAAAGGTGGTTAAAATTCCCAAAATAAAAGCCAGGGAAATTACTCCGCTGCCCAAAAAACTTTTCAGTCCGGAAATAGCCGATTCCGTGGTTTGAAAACCGGAAATTCCCAAAACCATAAAAATAAAAAAAAGATAAATAAAAAGCGGAATTGCGCTGCCAAAAAATATTATTTTCCTTAATAATGACTTCCCTTTTCCCAAGAATTCTTCAATTTCCGGGATTATCTCCAGACCCCAGAGAGAAAACAATACCGGACCGAAAGGTAAAAAGAAATCGCCGATGTTTCCTGTTTTGATGAATAAATTTTCTATTTTCAAAAGAGGAAATCCGCGCCAAAATATAAAAATTAAAATCACAAAAAATAAAATTAACCCCAAAAATTCAACCTGAAAAATAAACTTCCTGCCATAAAAAATGAGGATAGCGCCCAACGAAAAATATAAAAGAGTATAAACAAGGTTGCCTCCGCCAAAGATCGGAGAAAGAAGGTTTTGCAAAAATTCGCCGCCGATAATCAAATAAGCTAAAATTGCGCCATAGAAACTAAAAATAGTTGAAATTGCGGCGATTTTTTCGCCTGCGCTTCCCAGATAAAATTTAGCAAGGCCCGGAAGTCGTTTTTGGTCGGGAGCCCTTAAAGCCAGTTCTCCGTAAAATAAATTAATCAAAATAACAAAAACTCCCAGGAGCAAAAAATAGCCAAGCATTGTCCAAATTCCAACCTTGGACGCGATGTAGGGCAGAGAAAACATTCCCACCCCGATAATGTAATTTGCCAGCACGCCTACGGCGTAAATGGTTTTAAACATTTCAGCTATTTCTTGACTTATTTATAAAATACCATTTTGCGGCTTCAATTAAAATTAAATTTATTGCTCCCAGGCCAAAAAGCAGCGTCCAGTGAAAAAAATTTAGGGGCGTTGTCTTTAATAGGTTTTGAAGGGGGGGAAGATAAACAGCCGCCAGCAGCATCAGAAGACTGAAAACCATACAGCCAATCAAATATAAATTAGAAAATGGATTATACTGCCAGAGATTTTTTCTTAGATTCTTGCAAGAGAAAGAGTAAAAAAGAGTGTCAATGGATAAGGCGGCAAAAATTATCGTTCGGATTTCTCCTATTGGCAGAGCTATCTTTAAAAGCCACAAAAATAAACCCAACAAAATAAAACCGGTGACAATGCCAAAACCAAAGATTATTGCTTTCATTTGTTGAGTTAAAAGGGGGTGGCGGGGATCTTCGGGTTTTCTTTCCATTACTCCTTTTTCTTTTGGTTCAAAAGCCAAGGCGACCCCCTGAGGACTGCCTTCAATTAAGTTTTCCCACAAAATTTGAGCCGGCAAAATTGGCAGCGGCAATCCCCCAACAATACTGGCTCCAATTAAAATTATCTCAGAAAAAGATTGAGAAACCAGTAAAGTTACTGTTTTTCTAATGTTATCAATAATTACCCTCCCCTCTTCAACGGCGGCCACAATAATTGAAAAATTATCAGTCAGCAAAATCAGCTCAGAGGCCTCTTTTGCCGCATCGGTGCCGGAACCCAGGGCTACTCCGATATCCGCTTTTTTCAGAGCCGGGGCATCGTTTATTCCATCGCCGGTCATTGCCACTACCTTTCCCTTTTTCTGCCAGGCCTGAATAATTTTTAATTTCTGGCGCGGTTCAAGCCGGGCATAACTTTTAATTTTTTCCAGTTTCTTTTGTAATTCCTCATCGCTTAATTTCTCCAATTCGCTTCCCTCAATTATATTTTCCTCTTTTGAAGGCAAATCAAGTTTTGCGGCAATCGCTTTGACTGTTAATTTATGGTCTCCGGTGATAATAATCGGCATCATTCCTGCCTGGCGGCAAATTCTTATCGCCTCTTTCACTTCTTTTCTCAAAGGGTCATGCAAACTAATCAACCCCACAAAAGTTAAATCTTGAGATAATTCTTCAAAATTTTTGCTCTTTGTCCGCCAGCTGGCGGATTGCTCTTTGATTTTTCTATAGGCGGTTGCCAAAACTCTCTCTCCTTTGCCGGCCAATTCCTCCATTTTCCTTTCTATCTTTCCTTTTTCTTCTTTTGTTAAAGCTTCTTCTTTTCCATCGATATTCAAATATTTTGAAAATGCTAAAATCTTTTCCGGCGCGCCCAAAAGATATAAAACAAATTCGTTTTCCGAGATTTTATGCAAACTGGCAGAATATTTATAGACAGAGTCAAATGGCAGATAATCAATTTCTGGATATTCTTTTTCCAATTCCTTTTTGTTTATTCCGGCTTGAATCCCAGCCATCAAAAGCGCCCTTTCAGTCGGCCTTCCCCGCAAAATACATTCCTCCAAAGGCGCATCAGGATTTTCAATAAAGGCCTCACTGGTTAAAGCAGCGATTTTTAAAGCTAAAATATGCGAGGCTAAACTATTTTTATCAATTCTTTCAGAGTATTTTTTACCATCGGAAAGTAATTCTTTTGTACTGGTATAAATTCCGGCCACCTGCATTTTGGCTTCGGTCAGTGTTCCCGTCTTATCGATGCATACTATGCTTGTGCTCCCCAAGGTTTCCGCCGCAATCATTTTTCTGACTAATCCTTGCTTTTTTAAAATTCTTCGCATGCCAAGAGCTAAAATAGTGGTGATTGCCACCGGTAATCCCTCGGGAATAGCTGCAACCGCCACCGCCACCGCTGTTAAAAACATTTCAAAAATATCCCTTCCAAAAACAACTCCGGAAATAAAAATTAAAAAAGAAAAAAATACAATCAAGACCCCAATGATTTCACTCAAACGAATTACTTTTTTTTGGTAGGGAGTTTTTTCTTCTCCGGTTTCTCTCAAGATTTCAGCCACCTTTCCAATTTCAGTTCTTAATCCCGTCCCGGTTACCACTGCCTTTCCGCGACCATCCTCAACAATCGTTCCCATATAGACCATATTATCCCGGTCAGCCAGGACCGCTTTTTCGGGAAAAATATCCGCCCTTTTCTCGGCCGGAATCCACTCGCCGGTTAAAGCCGACTCGTTGATTTTTAAATTATGACTCTCAACCAATCGACCATCAGCCGGGACTTTGTTTCCCGGATGAAGCAAGATAATGTCGCCCGGCGCCAATTCTTCCTGTAAAATCTCTTTTTCATTTCCCTGCCTGATTACATAAGCCCTTATTTTAACTACCGTTTTGAGCTCGGTTAAAATTTTTGAGGCCCTATTTTCCTGAAAAAAACCAAAAAGGGCGTTTAAAAAAACGGCGCCAAAAATAATAATGGCATCCTTGAAGTCCCTCAAAATTAAAGTAATAGTCCCGGCGGTCGCTAAAATATAAATTAAAGGGCTCCGAAATTGCTCTAAAAATATTCTCAATTTTGCCGCGGGTTTTTCTTCCGGCAGTTTATTTTTGCCGAAGGCATTTTGGCGGACTTCTGCTTCCTTTTCTGACAGACCAGAATTAGTATCGGTTCTCAAAATTCTTTCTACTTCTTTTATTCCTAAATTGTGCCAAAAAACTTCAGCCATTGGACTATTTTAACAAAAAAAGAGACCCATTAAAAGCCTCTGACTTTGCGGCCCCAACCGGATTTGAACCGGTGTTTTCGCCTTGAGAAAGCGACGTCCTAGGCCTCTAGACGATGGGGCCAAAATATTTTATTATTTTGCCTCAGGGGTTTTATTTGTTTTCTCTGCCTCTGATTTTTTATCTAACAACTCCTCGATTGTATTTATCGTGAGAGGAAGAGGATTATCTCCTAAGTAATATTTCCCAAATATTTCTTTTAATTTTTTTTCTAATGCAAATTCGGCTTCTTTTTCCCCTATATCAATCTTTATTCCCAATTTTAGAATTTCTTCTTGCTCCGCCCTGTCCGGTCTTGCCTGCTCGCCTGCCCCGAATTTTGTTATTTCGTCCAATTTCGTAATATCATCCGCCAGTCCTTCAGGATAGAATTTTTCAATTGACTTTTTCCAAAATTCTTCCCACTCAGAAAACGGAAGTTTTAGATTCTCTTGCCGAAAGCATTCATAAAGCATCCTTTCGTGCGGCATCATTTTTCCAATTTTTTCTTGTTCCTTCCCCGGTGCTTCCGAGATTTCTTCAACCGTTTTTCTACCGCCTTTTCTGGCGGCTTTTCTACCATTCTAAAGCGTTTAAAAATCATAAAACTTTGAAGTTTTTATCAGAAATTAAATAAACTAAACTTGCCCAAATTTTCGCAAAAATTTATGTTGATAAATTCTCTCGGCAGAACAGGGTTTTACCACGTTACGGGATTATTTCTCCCAGAATTTTTTGATTCTTGCAATCGCCTTTTCTTCTTCCAAATCCAAAAGGTGAATTTTCGTCAATGCCTCAAACAACGCCTTTCTTTCCTCAAAATCCATTTCTGGAAGTTTGGATAGCAGAAAATCCTTTCTTTCCTGACTAATTTTCACTCCCAGTATGAACTTTTTTAAACTCTCATTGTTAATTAAAGGAATGGCCATAGTGCTTTTTTATTTATCTTCTTTCTGCCTCTCTCGCCGACAGGGCTAAAGATTCGAAAATTAAACTCAAAAACCAATCCACAAATCCTTTTTGCTGTCTCACGGCCTTTTCATAAGGCATTCTTCTGTTTTCTAACGCCGTTTTAGCTGCGTCTAAAC
>JAGUVE010000031.1 GCA_020063075.1 Parcubacteria group bacterium
AATTGAGCTTGCCCGGTAGTGAATTTTCGACTGACTTCGTCGTCTCAATGTACCGCTAAAGCGGGACATCGGTCGAAAATCTACTACCGGGCTTGCTAAAATAGACTCTTTTTGTTAAAATATCTAAAGGAAAATTACTTGGACTTTGGAGTAATTTCGCATTGACAAAAAAATGCTTAACATCCAATTTTCAAATTTTAATTATGGAACAAATTATTCTACTTTTGGTGGGGGTTTTTGTTCTTTCCCTCGGTTCTGTTTTGGGTTATTACGCCCGGCAATCAATCGCCAGAAAGAAGGTTGGAACAGTAGAAGAAAAGATAAAAAAGCGGCTTGACGAAGCAAAGAAAGAGCAGAAAAAGATTTTATCCGAAACAGGGGAAAAAGCGAAAGAAATAATTGAAAAATCCAAAAAAGAAGAAGACGAAAGGCGGGGAGAATTAATTAAAGCCGAACGGCTTTTATTAAAAAGAGAAGACAGTTTAGATTCGCGATTTCAAAATTTAGAAAAAAAAGAAAACGAGTTTCGCCAGAATGTAGAAAAACTGAAAGAAATTAAAGCATCGCTCGAAGGTCTAAAGCAAGAAACCATAAATAAATTAGAAACAATTTCCGGACTCTCAAAAGAAGAGGCGAAAAAAGAAATTTTCGCGAATTTAGAAAAGGAAAACCAGAAAGAAATTTTGGAACGGCTGAGAAAATTAGAAAACGCGGGCTGGGAGCAGTTTGAAATAAAAGCAAAAGAAATTTTGGCCCTGGCAATCCAAAAATGCGCCATTTCTCAAGCGCAAGAAATTACAACCACTCAAGTTGTTCTTCCGTCAGACGAAATAAAAGGCAGAATTATCGGAAAAGAGGGAAGAAATATCAGGACTCTGGAGCGCCTCACCGGGGTTGAGTTGATAGTGGATGAGACGCCGGAATTAGTGATAATTTCCGGATTTGACCCGGTGAGAAGACAAATCGCCAAAGTCGCTCTTGAAAAACTTATCCTGGACGGAAGAATTCAGCCCTCCCGAATTGAGGAGTTCGTAAAAAAAGCAGAAGAAGAAATTTCTTTGCAAATCAGGAAGGCCGGAGAACAGGCGGTTTTTGAAGTCGGGATTTTAGACCTTGACCCAAAACTAACCCAGGTCTTGGGCCGGCTCAAGTTCAGAACCAGTTATGGCCAAAGCGTCTTGCTTCATTCGATTGAAGTCGCTTATTTGAGTTCGGCGTTGGCCGACGAGGTCGGCGCTAATTCCGCAATTTGCAAAAAAGCCGGCTTACTGCATGATATCGGAAAAGCGATTGATATGCAGGCTGAGGGTTCCCATGTTGACATTGGGATTAAGATTTTAGAGAAGTTTAAGGTTGAACCGGCAGTCATTTCCGCGATGAAGTCGCATCACGAAGAGTATCCTTATGGGTCCTTGGAGGCGGTCTTGGTTCAGGTTGGCGACCAAATTTCCGGAGCCAGACCCGGAGCAAGAAAAGATACTCTTGAAAATTATTTAAAGCGGCTGTCGGAGCTGGAAAGTGTTGCCGCTTCCTTTGTCGGCGTGGAAAAAGCCTGGGCTTTGCAGGCGGGCCGGGAAATAAGGGTTTTTGTCAAGCCGGAAGAAATTGACGATTTGGCGATGAAAAAATTGGCTAAAGACATTGCGACAAGAATCCAGGAAGAACTAAGGTATCCCGGGGAAATTAAGGTCAACGTCATTCGGGAAAATAGAGTAATTGAATACGCAAAGTAACGTTTGACACTCAATTCCTCCGTTAAAAAACGGTCGAGAACTGTTCTCGACCGTTTTGAATTTATAGAGGAAGGCATAAAAAGGAATTTATTGACAAGGTTAAAGGGTAAGTTATTATTAAATAAACTGTTGGTTTTGTTTTCGATTTTTTATGATTTTTAAAAGGTTTTGGCGGGAGAAGAAATTTTTAATCTGGATTTTAGGTATTGTTTTTTTGGTTTTGGGGTTTTGGCTAGCGCAGGCGCCGAAAGCGGAAGCGGTTTGTTCAATGGGCTGTAAATTGGACAGGGGCGTTTGTTATTTTGATGTGGGAACACAAACCTCTGAACATAAAGTTTGCATAATTGGTTCAGGGATTCTGGAACGCGATTTTTGGACATGGGATACCTCGTGTACTGGCAGTTTTGGCGACTGTAAGCAAGACGCATGCAACACTAGCTGGTGGGATGGTGCTTCTTGCAGTATTCTTACTAATAGGGGCGGTACCTGTGATAGGGCGGGAAATTACTACGAAGCTTCCGGAAAATGGGAAGCCAGTAGTAACTCGTGCATTCAATGCATCGGAGCTCTAAAAATATATCAGTTAGCCAACCCAAATATAAATTACCGAGATATTCCCGATGTTTTTAGTACGGCTTGTGGGGCCGATGCTGCTTGTCAGGGAAAAACCGAAAGGGATAATTGTGGTGGAACAAATACCTGCAACGCAAGTGGTGAATGCGTGGCGGCGGCTGGATCCTACACTCTTAGTGTTTCAAAAGCAGGCACCGGTTCAGGAGGGGTTACTAGTGCTCCGGCCGGCATTAATTGCGGAACCGATTGCTCAGAACCTTACACCTCTGGCACCAGTGTCACCCTAACTGCCACCCCTGCCGCTGGTTCTACCTTTACTGGCTGGTCAGGAGATTGTAGCGGAACAGGAAGTTGTTCTGTGACTATGAACGCTGCTAAATCGGTCACGGCAACATTCACCGTTTGTCCCACCGGGTTTTCAATAAGTTTTGGCAGCACAAAGTATTCCAAAACTGACAATTTCACTATTACTTACAGCGCTAACAGCGACGGTTGTGTATCAATAGATAGGACTACTGGTGGGGTGCACAATTTTTGGAATGAAACAATTTATAGCAGTGGGTCAAGAACCAATTATAATACCGGTGTAAGCGGCGGTAGTTATGCTAGTATTGGAAGTATAGTACGCGCTACTATAAATAAAAGCTCTTCCTGGACCTGCGATGTGAATTCTACCTGTAAAGCAGAAATAACAATTGTGGAGTGTACTAAAAACAGCGATTGCACTTCAAATGATTGCGACCTTACTACAAATACCTGTAATCTTGCTGCAACCCCTTGTTCCGATTCAACTAAGTACGTTTCAGGCAATGTTTATGTTAGTGGTAGCTCTATTACCACGGGCTCTGTAACGGTCAGCTGCCCTTCTTGCAGTTATACAGATTCAATTGTTGCTGGTGATGGCGGCGGATATGCCGCAAACCGACCTACTACCATAGGCGAAGTTTGTACTATAACTGCTGTGAGTTCTGTCCCTTGCGGTAATTCATCAAGCACAACTTTTACAGTTACTGATTCAAATCCGTCATTTGATTTTAATTTAATTCCTTGCGCCGCTGGACCCACCTGTGCTGCTGGCGATGGATGCAAAATAGGTTGTTCCCCTCAAGACCTGGATTGTTGCACTGGCGGCAATGAATGCGTTCCGGTTGGTTGCACTTCGCCTGACCCCGATTGCGCCACCGGCCCCTCCGGCCTTATCAATCCCCTCAAGTGCAAGGATTTTGTTTGCCTGATTGAACAAATTGTTAAGTTTATTTCTTATCTGGCGGTACCAATAGCTGTTTTGATGATTATTATTGCCGCTTTTCTTTTTATGACCGCCGGGGGAGAAGTCCAAAAATTAAACTCAGCCAAAAATGTAATCACTTACACCCTGATTGGTTTGCTGATTATTATCCTGGCGCGAGCATTGGTCGCGGCTATAAAGTATGTCCTGGGGGCGCGTAATCTATGATTTTTAAAAATTCCAAAAATAAAAAGTTTCTGCTCAGTGTTTTAGGGGTTATGTTTTTTGCCTTTGGATTTTTGCTACTCCAAACGCCAAAAGCGGAAGCGGCGGCTACCGAAAAGGAATTTATCAGGATTAAAATAGATTCAACAAGCGGTATGCTAAATAGTTCCCAACTATGGAATTTTTTTGCTACTAACGACGGCACGGTGGATGAATTTAATGTTAGTAATAATGACTATGACTCAACTTATGTTTGCGGATTGCTTCTGACAGAAGAGTTTGACACGGCGGACGATGAGGATTATATTGTTTGGACCAAAAAAGGAGTAATTCTAACAAAAAGTGGAAGTCTAAGTGGCAATATAGGAGCGGGCAACTACACATCTTGCTGTACTACTGTTTCAAGCGGCAACGCGGCCTGTAAGATGGATAGCGGAGGATTCTGCAATGACACTATACTTACTAACTCTAATTACATCTTTCAAAAAAGTTATGGAGTGCTTGATGAAGATAAGTGTGGTTCTGATGGTTGGGGGACGCCTTGCAACAGTAATGCGGACAATTGTTGCGCATTATCGGAAAGTCACAGCGCCAAAAAATATATTATAAAAGAAGAGGCTATCTGTAGTAATAATAGTAAATGGGCGTTTTGCGACAGTGCAAGTGAAAATGAATGTTCGTCTGATGGAACAAAGAGCTATGCTTGCGATGCCGGCGTCTGGACAGATTGTACCGCCTTAGGACAAGTTTGTAATGGCGCGGGCGTCTGTGGTGCTGTTGTTGGAGAAATCTGCAATAATGGCGTTGATGATGGTGACCCTGATGTTTTAGCTGATTGCTCTGACACTGCCGATTGTCCTGATGGCTCTCCTTGTCTCGGCGGCGGAACCTGTAGTGGTGGGGTTTGTATTGCCGCTGGCGGAATTACCTTTATAAATCCAAGCAAAATCAAGGACTTAATGGAGTTGGTAGACGCCATTGTTAATTTTTTATTTTACATTGCCATACCTCTGGCTATCTTATTGATTGTTATTGCGGCTTTTCTTTTTTTGACTTCGGGTGGCGCGCCTCAGAGAGTAACGACGGCGAAAAATGTTTTATTTTACGCTATGCTTGGTTTGTTGATTATTATTTTGGCAAAAGCAATTTCTTCAATCGTAAATTACGTTCTCGGCTAAGTATAAACAAAAAGAGGCAAGAATTCTTGCCTCTTTTTGTTTATTGGAGTGTATTTACGATTTCGCTCGAACCTACTTTATCAAAAATTCCTGATGCTGGATTGCGCCGCGCCGAGGCGCGGCGCAAAACCGCAACGGCTCGCGGGCAAA
>JAGUVE010000116.1 GCA_020063075.1 Parcubacteria group bacterium
CAATTGAATTCCGGTATTAGCAACGAAGAGATGTCCAATATTTATAATGCTTTGGTTTTGGGGATTAGAGATTATTTTAAAAAATCTGGTTTTAAAGAGGCAATTTTAGGGCTGTCGGGAGGGATTGATTCCAGCGTCACTGCTTGTTTAGCCGTTCGGGCTTTGGGCAAAAAAAATGTTTTGGGAGTAAATCTGCCCTCTCTTTATTCTTCAAAAGAAAGTCAAATTCTGGCCAAAAAATTAGCCAAGAATTTGGGAATAAAGTTAGAAATTTTGCCCATTAACTCTATCTATCAGGTCTATTTGAAAATTCTCAAAAAGTATTTGGGCAAAAAAATGTCGGTCGCCAAAGAGAATCTTCAGGCAAGAATTCGGACAAACATTTTAATGGCTCTGGCAAATAAAATCGGGGCTTTGGTTTTATGTACAGGTAATAAAAGTGAATTGGCTCTGGGCTATTGCACATTATATGGGGATTTGGCCGGCGGATTAGCCCCAATTTCTGATTTAACAAAATCAAAGGTCTATCAATTAGCAGAATATATAAATTCAAAAAAGGAAATTATTCCTCAGGGAATTTTGGAAAGACCCCCTACTCCTGAATTGAAACCTGGCCAATTGACAGAAAAGGAACTCTTTCCCTACAAAATTTTAGACCCAATCATTGAGCTTTATCTTGAAAAGGGGTATTCAGAAAAAGAAATTATAAAAAAAGGATTTCCTTCAAAAATTGTCAAATGGGCGATTCGGAGGATTGATAGAAATGAATACAAAAGAAAACAGGCACCCTTAGGATTAAAAGTAACACCATCATAATGATAATAAAAATCCAAAAGGGAGAAATTTTTGGGAAGATTAAGGCGCCCGGGTCAAAGAGTTATACTCACAGGGGTTTGGTTTTGGCTGCTTTGGCAAGAGGCAAGAGCAAAATTATTTCTCCTTTAAGTTCCGACGATACGGAGGCGACTATTGATTGTTTGCGAAAAATCGGTATCAAGATTAAAAAAAGAAAGGATATTTGGGAAGTTAAAGGGGGAAAATTTTTGCCGCCCAAAAGCCCGCTTTTTTGCCGCGAGTCGGGAACAACTTTGCGGTTGATGACCGCTGTTTGCGCCTTGGTGAAGGGAAAATGCATTTTAACCGGCGAAAAATCTTTGATGAAAAGACCGATAAAACCCCTGCTTGAGGCGTTAAAAAAATTAGGGGTAAAATGCGCCTTAAAAGAAAATTCTATAATTATAGAAAATAATTTTACCCCGTTAGAGAAGAATTCTCTAACGGGGTTTATTGGCGGGAAAACCGAAATCAGGGGCGATATAAGTTCTCAATTTATTTCTGCTTTATTGTTAGTTGCGCCTTTTGCTAAAAAAGAAGTTGAAATAAAATTAACCACTCCCTTGGAATCAAAACCCTATTTATTAATGACCATTGAGGCGCAGAGAAAATTTTGGGTTAAGGTAAATTACGCAAAAGATTTAAGAAAGTTTTTGGTTAAAAAACAGAATTACAAACCAACAGAATATTTCGTTGAAGGCGACTGGTCTTCAGCCGCTCCCTTTTTGGCGGCCGGAATTATTGGCGGAGAAGTTGAAGTTGAAAATTTAAATCTAAAAAGTTTTCAGGCAGATAGAGAAATAATTAAGGTCTTAAAAAAGATGGGCGGAAGTGTTAAAGTAAAAAGGGCTTCAATTTTGGCTGAAAAATCGGAGTTAAAGGCGATTAAATTTAATATTAAGGATTGTCCCGATTTGTTTCCGATAATCTGTATTTTAGCGGCGGTGGCAAAGCCAGGTAGTAGAATTTCGACCCGCTTCGCGGCTTTATCCCGCCTTCGCCCAGTAGTGAAATTTGGACTGCCTTCGGCATCTAAGTGTTTTGCTTCGCAAAACACTTGTCCAAATTCTACTACTGGGCGAAGGCGGGATGTCGAAATTTCACTATCTGGCAAAGGAAAAAGCGAAATTTCGGGGGTTGAGCGGCTAAAATTAAAAGAATCAAATCGTCTTGAAGAAATGCGGCAGGGTTTGAATAAAATGGGAATTATGGCTTATTTGAAGAAAGAGCGCTTTTTTATTGAAGGGGGAAAACCAAGAGGAGGAGTTGTTGATTCCAAAGACCACCGAATTGCTATGGCTTTTGCCGTTTTGGGTTTGGCGGCCGAGGGAAAAACAATCATTAAAAACGCTGAATGCGTTTCCAAGTCCTTTCCAGAATTTTTCAAAGTTTTGAATAATTTAAAGAAATAATTTTATGAGCAACATTTTTGGAAAAGATTTCAAAATAATGTGTTTTGGCGAGAGCCATGGGAGATGCATTGGGGTGGTGATTGACGGCTGTCCGGCTGGCTTAAAATTGGCAGAAAAGGATATTCAGGAAGAGCTGGATAAAAGAAAGCCGGGGCAAAGCAGAATTGCGAGTCAAAGAAAAGAAGAAGATGAGGTTGAGATTATCTCCGGCGTTTTTAGGGGCTTTACGACCGGAGCCCCAATTTGCCTTTTGGTTTTCAATAAAGACGTTAAGTCCGAATCGTACGAGAAGTTCAAGGACTTACTAAGACCTGGCCATGCTGATTTTACCAGCTTTATTAAATACGGCGGTTTTAATGATTATAGGGGCGGCGGCCGGTTTTCAGGAAGAATTACAGCGGGTTTTGTAATGGCGGGAGCCGTCGCCAAAAAACTTTTAAATTTATTAAAAATAGAAATTTTGGCTCATACGGTTGAAATAGGAGGAATAAAGGCCAAAAAATTGAGCATTGATGAGATTAGGAAAAATATTTATAAAAATGAAGTTCGGTGTGCCGACTTAGGGGCGGCAAAAAAAATGATTGAGGCGATTGAGAGGGCCAGGAAAGAAGGGGATAGCTTGGGCGGAATAATTGAAGGAATCGTTTTGAACGCGCCCATTGGTTTGGGCGAGCCGGTATTTGACACTTTAGACGGCGAAATTTCAAAAGCCCTTTTTTCTATCCCGGGGGTAAAGGGAGTTGAGTTCGGTTCGGGGTTTTCCGGCGCCGAACTTATGGGCTCTCAAAACAATGATTTATTTTTAATTAAACGGGGGAAAATTACGACTAAAACAAACAATGCTGGCGGAATTTTGGGCGGACTAAGCAACGGTATGCCGCTGGTGGTTAGGGTGGCGATTAAACCGACCCCTTCAATTGCAAAATCCCAAATGACGGTCAATATCAAAAAAATGAAACAGGAAGAACTAAAAGTCGTAGGCAGGCATGACCCCTGTATTGCGCCTCGGGCGGTGCCGGTTGTTGAGGCAATGCTGGCAATAACAATTTGCGATTTTGTCATCAGGGCGAGATTTATTCCGAGGGCGCTTAAATAATATTTATGCCATCTGAAGGGACAAAAATTGAGAGACGGCCAAAAATAGAAAAAGGGGACGAAAAAATTAAAGAGGATTTTAGCAAAGAGCTAAAAAGAATCGATGAGGAATTTCAGTCAAAATATCTTATCTTGAGAAAAGAAGGAGTTATTAAGAACCCCGAAGAATTTAATGGATTAATTGAAAAAAAATTTATTAAAACTACAATTAAACTTGCGCAAGATAAAAATTTGGAGTTAGCGGTTAAGTTTTGTAAATCTTCCCAACAATTTGAAGAATTATGCCGCACGGCCTTTTTTCCTCAGACAATGATACAGTCACCCGCTGAGAATTTAAAGCGCGCATTTGAATTTTATAATTTCAATAAACCCAAAGACGTTAAGGATTTTTTTGAACCCAAAACAAAAGAAGAAACTCTGTGGAAAAAAAGCATAA
>JAGUVE010000013.1 GCA_020063075.1 Parcubacteria group bacterium
AAAAAATAAAAGGTGCGTTTACCTTCTCTGCTTCACAATGTTCGCCTTTATAAAATGCCGCGTGTTTTGCCTGCAACTCTTTAGCCCGAATATTTTTCGCCTTACGAAAGACGTCTTTTCCTAGCACCGGCTCCTCTATTTCTAAATTTTCCAAACCCGGTTTTTCATAATCTATTTTTTCAATTTTCTTCTCTCTCGGTTCGCCAAATTCAAATTTTTCTCCCATAAGTCAATTTTTATATTTTTAGGTTAGCATCTGCTTTTATTTTTTGCCAGTTCTTTGTTGCTTTTTTCCGGTGAAAAATGGCCGTAAGGGCGATCATTGCCGCGTTATCGGTGCTAAATTTTTTTGGCGGAACAAAAAAATTTAGGTTTAAGATTTTAGATTTTAGATGTAAGATAAACTGCCGCCGCAATTCGTCGTTGGCCGCCACTCCCCCGCCCAAAATTATTGATTTGACTTTATAATCTTTAGCCGCTCTTATGGTTTTATAAATCAAAACGTCAATAATCGCCTGCTGAATTTCAAAAGCCATCGTTTGAAGATATTTTTTTGCTCTTCTTTCTTCTTCGGTCCGGCTTTGAAAATCGTACAAAACCGCGGTTTTTAATCCGGAAAAGCTGAAATCATAATTTTTCTGATGAATCATCGGCCGAGGCAAGTGAATTTTGAATTTTGAATTTTGAATTTTGAATTTAGCCGCGGCGGCGGCTATGGCTGGGCCGCCGGGATAGCCCAAGCCCAAAATTCTAGCGGTCTTATCAAAACATTCACCCGCCGCATCATCTCTTGTTTCACCAATTAACTTATACTTCCCAACTTCACTCATCAAAATTAATTGCGTATGTCCACCACTGACAACGAGGCAAACCGACGGAAATAATTTTTGATTCTTGCGAATTGGCCTGAGGCAATTCGCAAGAATGTGCGCCTCTATGTGGTTTATTGGAACGATTAGTTTATTTAATTTTTCCGCTAAATCCTTCGCAAAATTTATTCCCGTCCACAAACATGGTTCCAAGCCGGGACCGACTGTCGCGCCGATTAAGTCAATCTCCGAAGGGCCAATGTTTTTAACTGCTTTTTTAAAAACAACAGGCAGGTTTCGCAGATGTTCTCTTTTTGCCAAAAATGGATAAACGCCGCCGTATTTTTGGTGAATCTTTACTTGCGACGAAACAATATTAGAAATAATCTCAAAATTTTTGGTTTTTATTAAACTTATGCAGGTATCGTCGCAAGATGTATCAATGCCTAAAATGTACATAAAATTTATTTTCTCAAGATTTTCGGAGGCAAAACTGTTAAATCTAAAACCTTTGATGGTTTGCTTTTTGGCAAATTACCGGCATCAATTATCAAATCGGGTTGATATTTTTTATTTTTAAATTGCTTTAAAATTTTTTTGAGCGTTGCTGCAGGAGGGCGACCCGAGATATTTGCCGAAGTGCCGGTTAAAGGAAAATTTACCCCGTAGTGAATTTTCGACCGGCTTCGCCGTCTTATCCCGACTTTGTCGGGATGTCGAAAATCTACTACGGGGTTTAATTTTTTCAGCAAAAGGTTTATTAATTTATATTTTGGGATTCGCAAGCCAATTTTCTTTTCTGAACTTATGATGCCGAATTTAAATAATTTTTGGGCTTTTGGCTTTGCGTTTAAAATAACGGTTATTTTTCCCGGCCAAACTTTTTTTAAAAATTTTTCCTGTTCCCTGTCAATAAAAGCGAATTCTTTTGCCATTTTTATACTTTTGACAAAAATCGGAAGCGTTTTTTGAAGTTTGCGGCCTTTTATTTTAAAAATTTTTTTCACCGCCTGTCCGTTTTGGGCCTTGGCAACCAACCCATAAACGGTATCGGTCGGCAAAATCAAAACCTTGCCTTGCTTTATGGCGTTGACTATTGTTTTAATTTTGTTGCTCAAATTTTTTTGGTTAGCCATATTTTCTTTTTAGAATCATCAACAAAAAAGCGCCGATAAATAATATTAGGTTTGTCGCATAGATGAAGGGGTCTGTTCGAAACAAGCCATATACAATCCAGAACAGTCCGTTCAGCATTCCAATAATTATTCCGAACCAAGACAAGTCCTGAGTTTTCTTTGTCTTATACGATTTCCAAACTTGGGGAAAAAATAAACTTGCGGCGGTAATGGAACCCAAAAGGCCAAATAAAGATGCAATGTCAATCATATTAATATTTTACTCTTTAATTTATCTCTTTTGAAATTTTCTCTCTTATTTCTTTTACTTCAAATTTAAGCAACGGCAATACAATTATAAACGAAATAATCGCTGCCGAAATGGAGATTAGGTAGATAATTTTTATTGGAAATTGGCTTGAAATTAAAAGTGCCAAAACCACTCCTATACCTTGAACCATCCAAAATAAGGCGGTCAAAAACTCCAGGTTTTGTTTTGCGCTGACATCGCCCACCAGAGCAAGGGTTAAGGGTTTCAGAATTGCCGAATTTAATGCCAATAAAATAATTCCCAATAAAAACCAAACCAATTTCTCTGAAAATAATGATAAAAGTCCAATAAGAAGCAAAAGATAAGACAGGATAATCATCTGCTTTCTTCCTTTGATATCGGAAAGTTTGCCAAAAAAGTAAGAAAGAGATATCGGCAGAATCAAAAAGAAAGAAGACAAAATCCCAACAAAAGAGATGCCGAAGGCGTTTTTAATTTGAATTGGAATTATCCCAATGACCAAACCAAAAATGAAATTCAAACTAAACCAGATACCGGATAACCTCAGAGCAGTTTTGCTTGAGAACGTCTTTTTAAGCAGTTGGAAACGATTGAATTCCTGCCCCTGCCTTAAATCCCTTAACTTAAAAAATAATAAAAATCCGATTAAGGGAAAACTCGCGAAAATGAAAAAGGGGATCTCGTATGAAAATTTGGCAATAAGAAAACCCAAGAGAAAAATACCCATTGCAGATCCCAGGGACTGGAAGGTGTTGAAAAATCCGGAATTTTCTCCATAGAATTTTTCATTGCTTGCCCGAATGAGATAACTGTTTTGAGCCGTCCACAAAAATGAACTGGCCACTCCCAATAAAGCGGAAGTAAAATAGATTAAGCCAACTGATTGGCTTAAAAGCGATAAAATAAAAATTGAATAAAATATTGAAGAAAATATGAGACACTTTTTTGAACCGTATTTTGAAACAAAAATGGCGGCTATCGGGTTGGCTAAAACAAAAAAAAGATATATCAAAATTAAAGAATAAAATCCTGATTTAAATAATTCTGCATCAGAAAAATAAGTCGTCAGATACTGCTGAACCCCGTTGTATCCAAAAAAAATAATCAGAAAAGCTAAACTCAAAATTTTCACTTCTTTTGAAACAGAAATCATATTAAATAATTATTGAAATCAGGGTTCGGTCCGTCCCAAACCTGCCGTTATCTTCTTTTGCCTTATTGGTGGAAAAATCATCCAATGCCTTCTTATCTTTTGACCTTAAAATTTTGATAAATTCGGGAAATTTTAGACATTCAACAAAACCGTCTGAATAAAAGACAATTAAGTCGCCGGATTTTAGAACTAAAGAATCAATTTCATAATATTTTCTTACCCCCGGCTCTCCGGTAAAGCTGCCGTAACCTTTGCCTGAAAGATTGTTTCTGAAATCACGGTGGAAAATTTTTGTTCTTTCGTTTTGAGCCATCGCATCCCAATTTTTATAAATGGACCTTGCTCTTTCCTGAGCCGGCTCAACCATATCTTTGGTTTGAAACTTCAGAATATTATTTTGAGCAAAAATGGCTAAACCGCAGTCGCCGACATAGCCAAAAAAAAGCTTCTCTTTGACTAAAAAACCCGCAACCCCCACTATATCAAAATAGTCATAAACCACATAATCCAATTTTGCAATCATTCCTTCCTGTTTATTCAATTCCCAAATTCTTTCGTTGGCAAAATCAAAGGCGTCTTCAATAACTTTCCGAGAAGGTTTCAGGTTTTTTTCAGTGTATTCCACCGCGCTCTGACAAAAAATTTGAGCGGCTGCTCTTGCTCCGGCTGGATAAGCGTAAGTACCATCTTTAAAACGGCTTTGGGTTACGCCGTCAGCCAAAGCAAAAATCGGCTGATTTTTTGAAATTAAAAAAAAATCCTCATTCGGCTTTCTATTAAACTTTATTATATCAGTATAAGTGGCGCTGAAAAATTTCATTTTATGAAGGTAATCTTTAAGCGAGGGTATCTTACCGAAGGGTGCACTTCGCAGCCGAGCCCCTTACTTGATTATGTATTTCAGTAAAGGACAGGGGGGCGGCTCGGCGAGAAATAGCAGCGGTGGATACATAATTCTTATTACTATTTTAGCCGACTGCGTGCCCCGTAGTGAAAATTCGACTGCCTTCGGCATTTAAATGTTTTGCTTTGCAAAACATTTGTCGAATTTCTACTACGGGACGTG
>JAGUVE010000018.1 GCA_020063075.1 Parcubacteria group bacterium
ATTTTATTCAAAATCCTCAAGATTTTTTGGGCAGGGCCAACGATGTTTCAATTTTCTCAACTCAAGAGCCAATTAAAGAATTTGGAAAGTCATTAATTCTGCACTTGGGAATGTTTAACTTTTTGGGCGACCAAAACTGGCGCCATAATTTTGCGGGCGAGCCCATGCTCTTCTTTCCAGTTGGCTTTTTATTCTTAACCGGAATTATTTTTTCGGTTAAGGATTTATTGTCAAGCTGGCGCAAAAAAGACCGCTTTTCGTTTCAAACCTCCTGTTTTGTGTTAAGCTGGTTTTTTATTTTTCTGCTTCCCGGCGTCCTTTCTTTTGAAGGCGTACCTCATGCCTTGCGGGTAATCGGAGTAATACCCCCGGTTTATATTCTTTCCGGTTTGGGCGGCTGCAAAATTTATAATTTACTTAATGAAAAAATTAAAAACCGAAAAATTTTAATGGTTCTCGGCTTCTTATTTCTGGCTTTTTTACTTTATTCTGAATTTAATAAATATTTTAATCTTTGGGCAGAGAACCAAAATGTTGAAGGCGCTTTTACCAAAAGATTTTCCGATGTCGGATACTATCTAAATTCTCTCCCGCCGGAAATTCAGAAATATGTTATTGTTAATGAATCGGGCGCGCCGGTTCCTTTTCCAAACGGAATTCCTATGCCGGCTCAAACGCCTGTATTTATTGAGAGAACAAAATACGGCGAGCCGCGAGCCGTTTATCTCTTGCCTGAAAACTTATCTAAGATTAAAATAGAAAAAGAAACCATAATCGTGCCGATGAGCCCGGATGAAGGGTTATTTGAAAAACTTAGCCAAATGTTCCCGCAGGGTGAAAAAAAAGAAACAGGTGAAATTTGGGCATATGAAATACGATAATGTCTAATCGCACTACCAATATCGTCGCAGTTTCCCTTTTGCTGTTCGCATTCTTCTCGGCATTTTTCAGCATGCGGGGCGATTCAGCCACTATGGATGAATTGGCGCATATACCGGCCGGCTATTCTTATTTAACGCAACTGGATTACCGGCTTAATCCCGAACATCCGCCTTTGGTAAAGGATTTAGCCGCCTTTCCGCTTTTATTTTTGAACCTTAATTTCCCAAAAAATTCTCCCTTTTGGACAGAAGGAATAAATGAACAATGGAGGTTTGGCTGGGAATTTTTATATAATTCGGGAAACAACCCTGACCAAATCGTGTTTTGGGCGCGGTTTCCGATGCTCTTGCTTTTTATCTTTCTGGGCTGGTTTATTTTTAAATGGACGAAGGAATTGGGCGGCAATAAACCTGCTCTCTTGGTTTTAACCCTCTTTTCTTTTTCCCCCAATTTTCTGGCTCACGGCCGATTGGTTACCACCGATGTCGGAGCGGCTTTGGGGGTGGTTATGGCAACTTATTTTTGGCTAAAGTTTTTAAGGGAGCCCTCGAAAAAGAATATTATTATGGCGGGATTGATTTTTGGAATAGCTTTGCTCTTGAAATTTTCTTTAATTCTTTTGCTTCCCTTCTTTTCCGTAATTACTATAATCTACGCTTTTTTAAATAAAAGAAATTTATTAAAATACATTTCCTTTGCTGTTTTGGCGGGCATAATTGCCGTTGTCTTTATTGTTTTGCCTGTTTATCAGCTTCATATTGTGAATTATCCGGTCGAAAAACAGCTTTCCGATACCAAGTATACTTTAGAATCGTCTCCCCTCGTTCACTTAAAAGAACTTGATATTTGGCTCGCGGATAAACCCGTAATTCGCGGCTTGGGTCAATATCTATTGGGGCTTTTAATGGCTACCCAGAGAACGGCTGCCGGCAACACGGTTTATTTTCTGGATATGATTTCGGCTGCCGGCTGGTGGTATTATTTCCCGGTTGTTTACATCTTAAAAGAACCCTTGGCTCTGCATATTTTAACTTTGATTTCTTTGTTTTTGACCTTATTGTTTATCAAAAAACCATTCTGGATTGAAACCTTTAAAAGATTGAAAATTTGGCTTCAAAATCACTTTGCCGAATTTTCAATGCTGGTTTTTTTAGTTATTTATTGGTTCGCCTCAATTTCCGGCAATCTAAATATCGGCGTCAGGCACATTTTACCCACCTTTCCCTTCATTTATATGTTGGTTGGGTTGGGTCTGGTTTTGGGATTGGAACAAATTAAAAGCCAAAAATTAAAAAAGATTTTTATTTCTTTTGCAATGGTTTTAATGGGCTGGTATATTATATCTTCCCTGAAAACTTTTCCTTATTATTTGTCTTATTTCAATGAAATTGCCGGCGGTACCGACCAGGGCTATAAATTCGTTGTTGATTCCAATTATGATTGGGGTCAGGATTTGATGCGGCTAAAGAAGTTTGTTGAGGAGAATAATATTTCTAAAATTAAGGTTGATTATTTTGGCGGCGGAGATGTTAAATATTATTTAGGCGACAAATGGGAAAGATTTGACCCAAAATCAGGCCCTCAAAAGGGCTGGCTGGCGATTTCAGCCACTCTTTTGGAGCAGGGCAGAGGAAATCCAGTTCAGGGCTTTGGGGAACCCACCGACTATTATAATTGGCTAAATGATTATCAGCCGATTTCCCGAGCCGGAAAATCAATCTTTATTTATTTTATTCCTTGAATGGTGTAATAATCGCTCGGCCATCTTACCTCGGGGAGCACGCAGTCGGCTAAAGTAGGAAGAAAGATTATATTTCCGCCGCTGCTATCTCTCGCCGAGCCGTCCCAATCCTTACTGAAACACAAAGCATTTCTTGGGCTCGGCTACGAGGTGCACCCTTCGATAAGATTGCCTTCGCTCTAAACCAGATAATTTTGAATTGTAATTTTGCATTTTGCATTTTAAATTTAATTTATGAAACTTGATACAATTTTAATTTTGGACTTCGGCGGACAATACTGCCATTTAATTGGAAGAAGAATCAGGGAAAATAATGTTTATTCGGAAATACTCCCCCATGATATTTCAAAAGAAGAAATCGTTAAAATCGGCAAAAATCGTGAAATTAAAGGGATAATTTTATCCGGCGGCCCTTCAAGCGTCTATGAAAAAAACGCGCCTATGGCCGCAAAAGAAGTTTTAAAGCTCCCCCTTCCCATTCTGGGCTTGTGTTACGGCCATCAATTGCTCGCCTATTTGATGAAAGGAAAAGTAGAGCCGGCAAAAGAAAAGGAATACGGAATTTCTTTTGCAACCATAGATAAAGCGGTTGCTGTTTTTAAAGGGCTGGAAAGAAAAGAAAAAATTTGGATGAGCCACGGAGATACTGTTCTTAGCCCGCCGCCAGATTTTGAGGTCCTGGCTCATACCCAAAATTGCCCGGTGGCTGCTTTTGCGCATAAGAAAAAACCGATTTATGGCATCCAATGGCATCCGGAGGTAGTCCATACTGAAAGCGGAAATAAAACATTTAAAAACTTTCTTTTTGATATTTGCAAGTGCCAAAAAGAATGGAAACCGGTTAATTTAATAAAAAAATTAGTGTCAGAAATCAAAGAAGAGGTTGGTAAAGAAAAGGCAATAGTCGCTTTGTCGGGCGGCATTGACTCCAGCGTGGCAACGGTTTTAGCGGCAAGCGCTTTGGGAAAAAATTTAACCGCGGTCTTTGTTGACCACGGGTTATTGAGAGAAAATGAAGCCCGGCAAGTTAGAGAAACATTTAAAAAATTTAATTTAAATTTTGTGGCGCTTAATGAAAAAAAGAGATTTTTGAGAAAATTAGAAGGAGTAAAAAATCCGGAAAGAAAAAGAAAAATAATTGGCAAGGAATTCATCAGGGCTTTTGAAAGAGCGGCAAAAAAAGTCAAAGCAAATTATCTGGTTCAGGGAACAATTTATCCTGACAGAATTGAATCGGGTTATGCGATGAAGTCAGAGAAAATAAAGACCCACCATAATGTGGCGGGCCTGCCGACCAAAATAAGATTCAAAGGAATAGTGGAGCCCTTAAAAGACCTCTATAAAGACGAAGTAAGGTTGCTGGCAAAAAAAATCGGCTTACCCAAAGAAATAATTTCCAGACAGCCCTTCCCGGGACCGGGATTAGCGGTAAGAATAATAGGCGAAGTAACCGATAAAAAATTAAAAATTTTAAAAAAAGCTGATAAAATCGTCAGCGAAGAAATTGAGGCGGGGAAATTAGCCAAAAATCTCTGGCAATATTTTGCCGTGCTTTTGGACAAAAAAAGCACCGGAGTCAAAGGAGACAAAAGAGCTTATGGGGAAATTATTGCCGTAAGGGTCGTTGAGAGCCGGGAAGCAATGACCGCCAATTTTGCCCGTCTTCCCTATCAAATTTTAGAGAAAATATCAACCCGAATCGTAAATGAAATACCAGAAGTTGTCAGAGTCGTCTACGACATCACCCACAAACCGCCCTCAACCATCGAATGGGAATAACCTCATTACCACCTATTCAGCCATGGCTTGATAAGTTGTAATGGAAAAAAGTTTTTTTAACCAGTCGTCCTTGCCAATACCTTCACAGGTAATCAATCTTACTTCTTTTTCACTCAAACCGAAAAAATCTCTTAAAAGTTCAATTTCATCTCGACAATCAAAGGGGTAAATCCAAACGCTTTTTTGCAAAGGATAAAAACTCAATTCTTTTAATTTGCCTCGAAAGGCCTCTCGATAAAATTTTTTCAGCTGAGAAATGTCAAAAATTACCAACCTCCACCTACCATCCCACCTTTTTGGTCTCTTTATTTTTAAGGCATCGATTTGCATCCAACCATCTAATTTCTTTCCTTCTTCGGTTAAATGAATATAGATTTGATTTCTTACCATCTTTATGTCAATACAACCTCGCTTTTCTAATCTTTTAAATGCGGAAATAACATTTCTCTTGTTGTGTTTTTTCCACCGTTTAACTCCCCGGATTAAATTTATTCCAAAATAAGGAGAGGTGGCAGCTAAGCAAATTAAACTACCGGTAGCTAACCAATAGAGAATATCTTTGGCGGTTTCTGACCTGGGTTTTTTAAGATAATACTTATATTTTGTCATATTTTTGTTTTTTATTCATTACAACCTATAAAGTCATGGCTAAATAGGTTGTAATCATTCTATTTATAGTTGCGGCGAAATTTAGAAGTTTCAAATAAAAATAAATCCCATTACAAAAATTAGCGGTATTTGAAATAAACTTTGTTGCCAAATCGCAAATCAATGTAATCAAAGCTCCCTCGGTTTTCTGGGGGAATTCTTTCCTTCAAGAGAATAGTTAAATTTAAAATTTGGTCTGAAATATCTCCCAAGGGGTCGAAAAAGATTTGCCAGCCCTCCGAAGTAAAAACGGTCAATTTTTTTTCTGAGGGAACAAATTCTCTAATTTCTATTTGCTGGTCTTGGCTTAGTTTTCTTTTAATTTCTAAAATGGTTTCTAAATAATTTCTCTCAATGACTTTTGTGCCTAAATTGGAGGACTCAATATTGCCAATGATTTTTGGGAATTTGAAGGTATCTTCAATAACTGAATCAATAATGAGCCCCTTTTCATCGATGAGAAAACAGTTTTCTGCATCCTGGCGTTGGCAAAAAATTGCTATTGGTTTTCTCTCCTCAATCTGAATTGAGATTTTATTTGGAAAATTTCGTTTTAAATTGACTTCAGCAATTTGGGGGAACTCCTGTAAAATTCTTTCTTTTATTTTATCCGGGTTGGTGAAAAAAATACTCTTTGACGGAAAAAATAAAATTTTTTTTCCAACCTCTTTTTTTAAAATATTTTCCAAACTTTCGGAAGAAACTTTTTCGTTGCCGGAAATTTCGCTTCCCTCCACCTGAAAAAACCTTGAAAAAGAAGCAAAGTAAAAAATTCCGCCAAATAAAATAAAAATTAAAATAAATAACCAGAAAAACCGGTTTTTCAAAATTGACCTCCGTTTTCTTTTCTTCATTTTATAATGCCTGCGATATTTCCTCATAATCCGCGCTTGGTTTTTCTTAATCTTTCAACAATATAATTTAACCAATATTTTTTCGAAAGCGGAAAATCCTGCGTTTTTACATATTCTTTTTTATAGCCGCCAAAACCCATTTTGAACAAAGTCAAACCATACCAAGGATGTTGTTTGAATTTTGAATTTTGAATTTTGAATTTTGAATCAATAGGGGCGATACCCCAGAAATTAAATTTTTTACAGCCGCGATTTTTTGCTTCTCTAATTGCTTCCCAAAGCATTAAATAGGAAACCGGCGCTTTCGGATATTTTAGCGAAGAGGCGCCGTGGTGATAAAAACCAATTCCCTGCCAAAAAACAAAAATCCCGCCAGAAACGAGCTCATCTCGATATTTACCTAAAAACAGCATGACTTGATTGTCTGAAGAGAAAGTCAAGAATTCATTTTTCAGGTAGTCAAAAGAAAAAGGTATAAAATGATGGCGATTAACCGTTGCTTGCTCAAGTCCCTGAAATTTTTCAATGTCTTTTAAATCCGAACTTTTCTCTATTTTGATATCTTTATTTTTTTGCGCCTG
>JAGUVE010000081.1 GCA_020063075.1 Parcubacteria group bacterium
ACCCTAACCGATTTTGCTTTCATTTCTTTGTCGCCCACCACCAAAAGAAAAGGAATTTTTTGGATTTCTCCCTCCCTTATTTTTTTAGAAACCGTTTCATTTTCATCCTTTACTTCTGCTCTCAAGTTGTTAGTTATCAGTTGCATGCCAAGTTCCTCGGCATATTTTTTGTGGCGGGTTCCAACCGGAATGACCCAGATTTGGACCGGTGAAAGCCACAACGGCAAAGCTCCGGCATAGTGTTCAATTAAGACGCCGATAAACCTTTCCAGCGAACCCAAAAGCGCGCGGTGAATCATATAGGGTCTTTCCTTTTTGCCTTTTTCGTTGACAAAAGTTATATCAAATTTTTCCGGTAGATTAAAATCAACCTGTATGGTCGTGCATTGCCAGGGTCTCCCCAAAGAATCCCTAAGTTTAATATCTATTTTTGGTCCATAAAAGACGCCGCCGCCCTTGTCTTCCTGGTATTTTAATTTCAGTTTTTTTAAAACATATTTCAAAACGTTTTCCGCGCCTTGCCAACCCTTTTCGGTTCCGGCAAATTTTTTGGGTTTTGTTGAAAGATAAATATCAAAACCTTTGAAGCCGAAAGTTCTCAGAATTTTTAAGCTTTTCTTCAAAAGATTAGTAACCTCTTCTGTTAATTGTTCGGGCGCGCACCAGATGTGGGCGTCGTCTTGGGTAAAACCCCGGACCCTGGTCAACCCATGCAAAACGCCTGATTTTTCATAGCGATAGACCGTGCCGAATTCAGCATATTTTAAGGGTAAATCCCGATAACTTCTGATTTTTGACTGGAAAATTTTTACATGAAAAGGACAATTCATCGGCTTAATCAGATATTCTTCCTCATCAATTTTGACAGGGGAATATACATAGTCGCGATATAATTCCCAATGCCCGGATGTTTTCCAAAGACGTAAATTTCCGATATGGGGCGTGACCACCCACTGATATTCTTGACTAGTTAATTCCCGGTATAAATAATCTTGAATTATTTTCCTTAACATCGCTCCTTTTGGCAGCCAGAGCGGCAATCCGGCCCCCACTTCTTCATCAGCCATAAATAATTCCAATTTTTGACCCAGGAACCGATGGTCTCTTTTTTCGGCTTCTTCCTGAAGTCCGATATAACTATCCAGCTCTATTTTTGTTTTGAAAGCCACTCCATAAATTCTGGTGAGCATAGGGTTTTTTTCCGAACCCCGCCAATAGGCGCCCGCTATTTTAGTCAACTTGAAAGAAGAAGCATTTATTTCCTTCGTTGACTTGATATGGGGACCGGCGCATAAATCCATGAATCCTCCACTTTCATAAACTGAGATTTCTTTTTCAGGGATTTCCTCAATTAATTCCAATTTGTAGGGCTGCTCTTTAAATAAATTTTTCGCCTCTTCTTTTTCAACTTCTTTTTTAATAAATTTTAAATCTTTCTTAACTAATTCCCGCATTCTTTTTTCAATTTTTGGCAAATCCTCGGGAGATATGGCATGAGGCAAGTCAAAATCGTAATAGAAACCGTTTTCAATAGCGGGACCTATGCCAAATTTGGTTCCAGGATACAATTCCTGAACCGAAAAAGCCAACATATGGGCTAACGAGTGGCGAATATTTTCTATCGCTGTTTTTGGTTTAGCCATGTTCAATAATTTCTTCAATTTCTTCACAGATTAATTTTGGCGTACCGTCTCTCATATCAACTCTTCCTGAAACAAAAACAATTTTGTTTTCTTGAAAAGCCGAGGGGCTTCTTTGTATGACGCCCGGAAAGACAACTACCTCAATTTTATCGGTCAAGTCCTCCAAGCTCATAAAAAGCATGGGTTTTCCTGCCCTGGTGATGACCCTTTTTATTTTAGAAATTATCCCTCCGATTTTAATTATGCGATGAGTGTTATTATGAATTAACGATTTCACCTTTGATATTGCCAGGGACTTCTTTTCCAGAATTTTTTGAAAGTCATCCAAGGGGTGCGAGGTTACGAAAAGCCCCAATAATTCTTTTTCCCATTTTAGTTTTTCAGATTTTGAAGCGGGATTTGTTGCCGTTAATCGAAATTCATTATTATTCCCGCCCGAAGAAGAAAATCCGTCAAAAAGTCCCTTTTGGCCGTTTGATTTTGTTCTTTGTGTCTCCCGACTCGTTTCAAGCAATTTTTCCAAATTAAACAAAAGCTGATTCCTTTCCGCAAATTTATCAAAAACCCCCGCCTTAATTAAACTTTCTAATGACTTCTTGTTCAGGTCGTGCGAATCGGTTCGGTTAAGAAAATCAGTGATTGAACGATAAGGACCCGCTGCCTTTCTTTCTTTAACAATTACCCTTGCAATATTATTTCCAACATTTTTTATTGCCAGCAGTCCGAAACGAATTTCCTTTGGCGGGACAACCGTAAAATTTTCCAAACTCTCGTTTATATCCGGCGCCAGAACGACAACACCCATCTTTTTGCATTCTCCGATTAAAAATCCAATTCTTTCAACATCCACCCTTTCTGAAGTCAAAAGTGAAGCCATAAATTCGACGGGAAAGTTGGCTTTCAGGTAGGCGGTTTGATATGCGATCATTGCGTAAGAGCAGCTGTGCGCGCGATTGAAGCCGTATCTCGCAAAGGGCAAAACCCAGTTCCAAATCTTTTTTGCGGTTCTTTCATCTATTCCGTTTTTTATCATTCCAGATGTCATTTTTTCTTCCTGCTCCAAAAGCAAGTTTTTTATTTTCTTTCCGATTGCTTTTCTCAAAACATCGGCTTCGGCCAAAGTAAACCCGGCTAATTTTTGGGCGATTTGCATTAATTGTTCTTGGAAAATGCAGATTCCCTGAGTTGTCTCCAAAATTTCTCTTAGTTTCGGATGCAAATACTCAACTTTTCTTTTTTTGTGTTTTCCTCTGATGTAGTCATCAATAAACTGCATGGGGCCCGGGCGATAAAGAGCAAGCATAGCTACAATGTCTTCAATTTCAGTTGGTCTCAATTGTTTTAAATATCTCTGCATGCCCGGGCTCTCGAGTTGGAATATGCCGATTGTGTCTCCTCGTTGCAATAATTTGTAAGTCGCTTTGTCGTCTAAGGGAATTTTTTCAAGAATAACATTTTTCCCTTGAACCTTATAAATTCTTGACAAAGTATCTTCAATAATCGTTAAATTTTTCAATCCCAGGAAATCCATTTTTAACAGTCCCAAGTCCTCAACCGAATGCATTCCATACTGAGTTACGATTGCTTCGTCGTCCTGGGTAGGGTGCTGGAGAGGGACAATATTATCCAGGGGCTCTTTTGAAATTACCACTCCGCAGGCATGGGTTGAGGCGTGTCTGGCGCAACCCTCCAGTTTTTTGGCAAAGTCCACTAATTTTTGGGCTTCGGGGTCTTGAAGATAGGTTTGGCGGAATTCGTCAACGCTCGCCAAAGTTTGGTCTAAAGTCAATCCGAATGGAATCATTTTGGCAATTTTATCGCAATAACCGTAACTATAGCTCAAAGCCCTTCCAACATCCCGGATAACGGCCCTTGAAGCCATCGTACCAAAGGTTATAATCTGGGCAACATGCTCTCTTCCGTATTTTTTCGCAACGTAATCAATTACTTCATCTCTTCTTCTGTCGTTGAAATCCAAATCAATGTCAGGGAGCGAAGTTTCCCTTCCCGGATTTAAAAATCTTTCAAACAATAAATTATATTTTAAAGGGTCTATATCGGTGATGTTAGTCAGGTAAGCAACAAGAGAGCCGGCGGCTGAACCCCGGCCGGGTCCCACCACAATGCGGTTCTCTTTTGCCCAGTTAACAAGGTCCTGAACGATTAAAAAATAAGACGCAAATCCGGTTTGCTTAATTACCGAAAGTTCTGATTCCAGGCGTTCGGCGACTTCTTTTGTTTCTCTTATTTCTCTTTTTTTTAACCCTTTTTGGCAGAGTTCTTTGAGTTCTTCGTCGGCATTTTTCCCTTCGGGCAGGGGATAAGAAGGCAGTTTTACTTTTCCTAAATCAAATTCAAAATTGCATGACTCCGCAATTTTTTGGGTATTTTCTATTGCTTCCGGGAAATCCCCAAAATCCTTCAGCATTTGCTCTTGGCTTTTTAGCGAGAAGTCATCGGCGAGCATAGTCAACCTTTCAGAGTCCTGCGGATTAGAATTGGTGTTTATCAACATTAAAATATCCTGGGCTTTGGCGTCTTCGGGCTTCAAATAATGGCAATCGTTGGTCGCCACCAAAGGAATGCCGTATTTTTTGGAAATGGAAACTAAACCCTGATTCGCCGTTTTCTGTTCCTTCAAGTTAGGATGATGCTGGAGTTCCAGATAAAAATTATCTTTTCCGAAAATTTTCTGGTATTTTTGGGCCGTTTCTTCTGCTTCTTCAATTTTTTTTGACACGACCAGCCGCGAAATTTTGCCAGCCAAGCACGCCGATAAACAAATTAAACCTTCTGAGTGTTTTTCCAGCAAGTCCTCATCAATTCTTGGTTTGTAATAAAATCCCTTCAAATGCGCCTTAGTTATCAATTTTACCAAATTTTTATAACCCTGGTCGTTTTTAACTAATAAAACCAAATGATATCTTTTGTCGTCAATATTTGGCCTTTCCTGACTCATTTTTTCAAAAGCCAGATACATTTCGCAACCCAGGATGGCTTTGATTTTTCTTTCTTTCGCTTTTTTGTAAAATTCAACCGCTCCATATATATTTCCGTGGTCGGTCAACGCTAAGGAATCCATTCCCAGCTTTTTGGCATGGTCCAAAAGCTCGTCTATTTTTGGCAGACCGTCAAGCAAAGAATAATGGCTATGGACGTGGAGATGAGTAAACTTTGTCATAATACTCTTTCTTTATACTTCAATCCTGCCATTTTTATTTCTCCTCTGATAACGCCATTTTTTAAAAGCAAAGGTCCCCCAACCTCAACACGGGTGAGGTTTAAAGAGCCAAAAATCATTACTCCTCGAAGGTCAAGGGCTCCTGCAACAACCGCTTCCTCAAAGTTAATGTTTTTTACCTTGGCTCCTTCGAGATAAATATCGCCGGGGATAATTCCATCGATGCTTTCTAAATTTGAAACAATTATTTTCCCGAGATTTGCCTCGCCCCCTATTTCAACTTTATGCATCCCCAAAAATCCCCTAATCCGCGCTCTTTCTAAATTAATGTTTTTTTCTATGGCGGCTCCGACCATGTTTAATCCTTCCCTGACTTTTATTTCTTGGCAATTTAAATTCCCCTTGATGATTGACTCGCCCAAATAGAAAACGCGACTAATGATGGCTGACTTAAAATTCAGGTCGCCTTCAAAAATCGTTTTATTGAAATAGGCGCCGCCAAGAATCTTTGCTCCTTCAAACGAGAGCGAGGGCTTGATATGCATTTCCGAAAAATTAATTTCCTGCAATATTTTATTGTTGAAATTGGCTTCTCGCCCCGTCATTTTCGCGGCCATTAATTCCCTTTCAATTTCTGTTTGGGTTAAAATTTTTTCCATGAATTTTCAGAAATTTTTCAAATTTCGGGATGAAGAATCCGAAATAAAGAACGATTATATTATTATATAAAAACTTTCAAGAAAAGAGAAGTACTATGGTATAATGTATAATGATAAATGCCTAATTTCTAATTTTCTTTATGAAGTACCCAAGCCTCTCTGAGGAAAAAAAATTATGGAAAAAGGGATACAAATATGTAGCAGGATTAGATGAGGTGGGACGGGGGCCGCTTGCAGGCCCAGTTGTGGCGGCAGCAGTGGTGTTGCAAATTTCTAATGATAAATTTCTAATTCAAAAACAATTTCAAAGTTTTAAATTCAAAGAATTGTTTAAAAATTTAAAATTAAAAATTAAAAATTTGCAACTTCGGGACTCAAAAAAATTAACACCAAAAAAGCGAGAAGAATTATACCAACTTTTGATAAGATGCCCATTGGTAGAGTGGGGGATTGGCAGAGTTTCTGAAAAGGTTATAGATAGGATAAATATACTTGAGGCGACGAAGCTTGCAATGGAAAAAGCTATAAATAATTTAAAATACAAAGTTGATTTTTTAATCTTAGACGGAAATTTTAAGCTTGATTTACCAATTCCTCAAAAAGCGATTATCAAAGGCGATGAAAAGGTTTTTTCCTGCGCCGCGGCAAGCATTTTGGCTAAAGTAACTCGCGACCGCCTTATGGTAAAATACGACAAAAAATATCCCCAATATGGTTTTTTAAAACATAAAGGATACCCGACAAAACATCACATTAAGATGTTGAAAAAATACGGCCTCTGTCAGATTCATAGAAAAAGCTTTAGACCAGTTAAAATCTTAAAACTCAAAGCGCAAAACTCAAAACCACAACTCAAAACTTAAAACCATTGCAAAGTTTTGAATGTTCTGTTATTATAGAAAATAAAATAATTTTGACTTTTTAGTTTTGAGTTTTTATTTTAGCGAAGCGCTTATGGCTGTTCCAACCCAAAGACATACGAAAGCAAGACGGAATAGGAGACGGATGCATATTTTTTTGAAGACCCCCTTTTTTGCTAAATGCCAAAAATGCACAAAATTGATTTTGCCTCACCGGGCTTGCCCTTATTGCGGATATTATAAAGGAGTGGAAGTCCTTGATGTTTTGAAGAAAATGACAAAAAAAGAGAGAAAATCGAAAGAAAAAGAAATGAAACAGGGAGAAAAGGAGAAGGCAGAGAAAGGGAAACCGCTGACTATGGAAGCATTGTCAAAAAAATAAATAAGACCTATTGCTAAATAATTTTTCGTTGCGAGTTGCAGCAGAAAGGATTATTTTGAAAGAGGTCTATAGCATGGCAAGCCGGCATCTTTCGAGGTCAATAGTAATGCAAAGTTTTTATGAGTGGGATTTTTTGGGAAGAAAAACGGACTTGAAAAAAATTTTGGAGAGAAATATTAAGGAATTCGGGCCGGAACTGGAAGGAGAGTACGATTTTATTTTTAAATTAGCTGAAGGCATCATTTCACATTTAAAAGACATCGATGAAATGATAGAAAAAACCGCGTCTGAGTGGCCCCTGAAACAAATAAGCGTCGTTGACAGAAATATTTTAAGAATCGGACTATACGAGCTTCTTTTTGGAGATAAAAAAGCAGTTCCGCCAAAGGTGGCGATAAACGAGGCAATTGAGCTGGCTAAATCCTTTGGCGGAGAGAAATCAGGCAAATTCATTAACGGCGTTTTAGGAACGGTGTACAGAGAAATAGAGAAAAAATGAAAGATTTTTCT
>JAGUVE010000092.1 GCA_020063075.1 Parcubacteria group bacterium
CCTATTTTTTAATTTTATGATAAAATGAATTTTGGGTCAAATGGAAATAAAATACTTCGGCAACCTGGAAATCAGGATATTTAATACTATTGAAGAACTTTCAAAGCAGGCGGCTGAGATTTTTGCGGCGGAGTGTAAAAAGGCGCAAAATACAAAAGAAATTTTTACCGTTTCACTCTGCGGCGGCTCAACACCTCAACGCCTTTTTGAACTTTTAGCTGCTGAATTTAAAAATAATATTCATTGGCCGGCGGTTCATATTTTTTTTGGAGACGAAAGAGAAAAAAAGGAAAATCCGGAAAGCAATTTTCAAACTGCTTCAAAAATTTGGTTAGAGAAAATCATAAAGGAGATTCCGAATTTTGAAAATAACATCCATCGGATAAAAATGGACTTGGGATTGGCAGAGGGCGCCAAGGAATATGAAAAGGAAATAAACGAGTTTGCGCCTAAAGGTTTTGACTTATCTTTAAACGGCGCGGGTTCAGACGGACATAGAAACGGCATTTTCCCGGAAAATCCAAAAATTACTTGGAAAAACGGAATCTGGGACCTGCAAGAATCAGTTAGGGTTTATGGATATAAAGTGCCGCCAGAAATTAATCCCCACGCTGAAAGGATTACTCTTACACCCTGGTTTCTTAATAAGTCCAAGGTCAATATCTTAATGCTCTCTGGTTTAGAAAAAGCTGACTTATTAAGAGAAATTACAATTGGCAAAGAAAACTACAATAAAAGGGACTTGCCGGCAATAACATTCAACGACGTTCAGACAATTGTTTTGGTTGATAAATCAGCCGCATCAAAAATATAAAAAAATATGAAGAAAGTGGCGTTATTAGGGTTTAAAGGCGATGGTTGTGGAAAGCATTATAATCGGGTTTTGCTTGAGCTTGCTGAAAAAAGAAAAATTGATTTGACTTGTATTGACTACGGAATGCCAGAGAACGTTTTAGGAAAACCGTCTTTAAGGGAGATGGCAAAACTAATTAAGGATAGAAAGGTTCGTTATCTTGATTTGAATAACCCGGCTGACTTAGAAAGCTATAAAAATCTTTCCGAGATTGATGTTGTTTTTATAGTTACACCAGATATAACCCATTGTCAAGTGGCTAAGGAGTTTTTGGGCAAAACAAAAAGAATTTTTATTGAAAAACCTTTAGACGCTATTTTAAGAAATGTCAGGATACTGGAGGATTTTCCGAAAGTAGGAAAAGTTGTTTTTGGTTACGACCACTATCTAGCCAAATCTTACCCCTTTCAGTTAAAAACCGACGATTGGCTGAAAGAAGGCATAATCGGCGATTTAAGGGAAATTGAATTTCGGCTGTTGGAGCCGAAAATCATTTCCCCTCACCGGATTAAAGCTTTAGACAGGGGAATGATTTATGACTTCTTTCCTCACGGTTTATCGGTAGCCGTAGCTACGCCGAGCCCTTTTGCTTATCCCGACCCGGTAATTTTGAAAAAAGTTCGGCTCCTAAAGGTTTTGGTAGCTAAGTATTTTGGCTGTAAAATGTCGGGCACAAGTTTTGTCAAAATTGATTTTGAAATTCCTGAACAAGGAAGAAGTATTTACTGCCAAAGTTGGATTGGGAAGGGTGTAGGAAAGGACTTTGAGAAGAACTTTAGAATCATCGGCACAAAAGGCGAAATTTTTGTTGATATCAAAAATTATCATTACACCATTTTAGACGAAAAAGGAAAGAAAATTAAAGAAGATAAACTTCTTTATGATTATGAAAAGTCGTTCTTGTTATCGGCTATTGACTTCAAAAAAACGCTTTCTCAGATTCCCGGCGCCCTTCCTTTTGAAGCAGCCAAAGAGACCCTTTATATTTTAGATGAAGTAAGATGGCGCAGCGAACCCAGGGGAAAATCGCCAATATATAAAGTTGGCTCTTCGGTTTCTGAAATAGAAAAAATAATCAAAACCAAACTAAATAACTAAGGGCAAATTATAACTTTAAACCCCGGAGATATTTTTTAAAGTCCTTTGAAAATTCTGGGGAAGACAGCGCGAATTCAACGACGGTTTTTAGATATTCCATTTTATTGCCGGTGTCATAATATTTGCCGTTTTTGATTTCGCAGCCGTAAACCGGAAAACCGCTTTTTATCAGTTCATTGATTGCGTCTGTAAGCCAAATTTCCCCGGCCCGGCCCTTTTTCAATTTGGAAATGAACCTAAAAATTTCTGGCGGCAGAATATAGGCGCCGTGGGTCGCAAAACAAGAGGGCGCCTTGCCGGCAGCCGGTTTTTCAACAATCTTTTTTATTCTAAAGATATTTTTGTCTAAAGGTTCCATATCGGCAATTCCGTATTTTGACAGATTGTCTTTGCTTTCAATTCTCACAGCTGAAATTACCGCACTCTTATATTTTTTATAAACCTGGAGCATTTGAAACAGCCGCGGGGGATTAGCAATGATAAATTCATCGCCCCAGATTACGGCAAAATGTTCCTTGCCGACAATTGTTTTTGCGGCCAGAACCGGAATTGCGTTTCCATAGAGTTCGGTTTTCTGCCTGATGTAAATAAAATTTGCCAAATTGGCAATTTTTTTGATTTGGGCCAATTCCTTTTTCTTCCCATTTTTTTCCAAGTGCTTTTCAAGTTCGAAAGACCGGTCAAAATGGTCTTCAATTGCTCTTTTGTGCCAGCCGGTGATGATAACGATGTCTTTTATCCCGGAAGCAACCGCTTCTTCAACCACATATTGGATAACCGGTTTGTCCAAAACCGGCAGCATTTCCTTTGGCAGGGCTTTGGTCTGGGGAAGAAATCTTGTTCCCCAGCCGGCGGCCGGAATTATTACTTTACTGATTTCCATAGAGAAAATCTAAATTTTTTGGCATTGACTTTCGTTGTTTTTCAAGTCGGAGTTTCGGAACCTTTTTATAATTTTTATTTTTAATTCTGCCAGATTTAGCATGATAATCACAGGGCCCTTTTTTCGTTTCAATGCTTTTGTGGTCGGATTTACATTTTTTTGAACTTGCCGGATAAGCAAAAAGTCGTCCCTCTGTCCAAGCGGCGCCAGAAACAACTCCGTTGTTTGATTGGCCGGAACCATCGGAAGCGTTAGTTCCTATACCTTCATCAAAGTGCCATAAACCCCTTAAGCCCGTTTCATTTTGAAAGACCCCTTGATAATGCTGTTGGACTTCAGCCGCCGATAAAGCTCGGGAATA
>JAGUVE010000077.1 GCA_020063075.1 Parcubacteria group bacterium
CTAATTCAATATGGTGGACCCGCGGGGACTCGAACCCCGGATTCATCCATGCCATGGATGCGTGTTACCGCTATACCACGGGCCCATTTTTCTTTAGTGTCCCCGGAGGGAATCGAACCTTCATTTAGGGTTTAGGAAACCCTCGTCCTATCCATTGAACGACGGGGACGATATAAAAGATTTTCAATTTTCAATATAGCAAATTATCCACTTGATGACAATAATTTTTAATGTTAATATATTAACAATTATTAAGCACATATAATAAATATGTTTGAAAAATCCCCAATCGTTGAAGTGGCAAAAAATGTCTGTCCGGCGGTAATAACCATTGTCATTACCAAAGACCTGCCCAAAATCGAGGGTTTTTATTTTTTTCCTTTCGGCGGCGAGGAATTTATTTTTCCAAGGGTGAAAAAGGAAAAAGAGAAAACAAAAATCGGCGGCGGGTCTGGATTCGTAATCTCAGCCGACGGCTATGTTTTGACTTCTAATCATGTAGTCGGCGACCCGGAAGCGGATTACACGGTGATAGTTGACCCAAAACACAAATACGCGGCAAAGGTCTTGGCCCGAGACCCTTTAATTGATGTTGCCATTCTCAAAATTACCGAGAAAAATTTGCCTTATTTGGAACTGGGCGATTCGGATAAAATTGAATTGGGAGAAACGGTAATCGCTGTCGGAAATCCTTTGGGAGAATTTGAAGACACGGTTTCAGCCGGAATTGTTTCCGGTTTAAGCAGAAAAATAACCGCCTACGGCGGCTTATCAATGAGGGCAACCAGCTTGAGAGGGTTAATTCAGACCGACGCCGCCATTAATCCCGGTAATTCGGGCGGACCCCTGGTTAATATGGAATCAAGGGTTATCGGCATCAATAACGCTATGGTTATTGGCGCCCAAAACATCGGCTTTGCCATCCCGATTAATTATGCCAAAAAGGATTTGGAGGAAGTCAGGGAGTTTGGGAAAATAAAAAAACCATTTTTGGGTGTAAAATACATTGTTTTAAACGAAGCCATAGCCAAGTCCCAAAAATTACCCCTTAACTACGGCGCCCTGATTATAAGAGAGACGCTGGGCGAGGAAGCGGTGGTAAGGGGGTCGGCGGCTGATAAAGCCGGGCTGAGGGAATACGACATTGTTTTGGAAATCAATGGAGAAAAGGTTACCGAAGAAAATCCATTGGCCGATATTTTGGCTAAGCATAAAATCGGAGACGAAATTGAAATGAAGGTTTTGCGGAACGATAAAAAAATAAATTTAAAGACAAAACTGGAAGAAAAAAAATAATGGATATAAAAACTTTTGCTTCGGCTCTTGCTCAGATTGCCGAAGAGAAAAAAATTTCAAAAGAGAAGGTCTTGGAATCAATAGAAATGGCTATTGCCGCCGCCTATAAAAAGGATTATGGGAAAAGGGGGCAGGTAATCAGGGCTAAACTTGAACCAAAATCGGGCAAAACCGAATTTTGGCAGGTGAAACTGGTGGTTGACAAGTCAATGCTCTATTCTGAAGAAGAGTTGGAAAAGTTAAAGACAATGCCGCCGGAAGCTTTCTCGGGGGAAGAAAAACCCTCCTTCGCTAAAGCTTCGGAGGGCAAGGAAAAAATAAGGTTTAATCCCGAAAAGCATATTTTATTAGAGGAAGCAAAAAAAATTAACCTGAAAATAAAAGCTGGAGAAGAGTTGGAAATTCATCTGGAAACGAAAAAGGATTATGGCAGAATAGCGGCCCAGACCGCAAAGCAGGTTATTATCCAAAAAATCAGGGAGGCGGAAAAAACGGCAATTTTCAATGAGTTTAAATCAAAAGAGGGAGAAATCATTTCAGGAATTATCCAGCGTCTCGACGGTAAAAATATTTATTTCAACATTGATAGAACTTTGGGCTTGCTGCCGAGAGAAGAACAAGTGCCGGGAGAATTTTATCGGCCAGGTCAGCGGCTGAAAGTTTTTGTTTTAAAGGTTGAGGAAACGCCGAGGGGGCCGATGATACTCCTCTCCCGGGCTTATCCCAAACTGGTGTCGCGGCTTTTTGAATTGGAGGTCCCGGAAATTCAAAATGGCCAGGTGGAAATAAAGTCAATTGCCAGAGAACCCGGCTCCAGAACGAAAATTGCCGTATCTTCCAAAGAAGAAGGGGTGGACCCCATTGGCGCCGTAGTCGGTCAAAAAGGAACCCGGGTTCAGGCGGTAATAAACGAATTGGGCGGAGAAAAAATTGATATTATTAATTATTCGGATGACCCGGCAAAATATATCGCCAACTCTCTATCCCCGGCAAAAGTGGTTGAAGTCAAGCTCTTGCAAAAAAACAAAGCGTTGGCAATTATTCAAGAAGACCAATTGTCCTTGGCCATCGGAAAAGAAGGCCAGAATGTTCGCCTGGCGGCAAAATTAACCGGCTGGAAAATTGATGTAAGGCCGCCGGGGAAAGAAAAAAACGAAGAAGTCGCAGAAGAAGCAAAAGAAGAAAAAAAATAAGCGCAGAAAATTAAAATGTTGTATTTGCCCGTTATAATTTCTATTTTTTCTTTACTTTTTGCCTACTTTCTCGTTGGAGAGGTAAAAAAAGCGCCTTCCGGCTCAGGAAAGCAGGTTGAAATTTCTTTTGCCATAAAAGAAGGAGCAACCGCTTTTCTAAGAAGGCAATATATGACAATCGGGGTTATCGCCGTTTTTTTATTCTTAATTCTCTTTTTCAGTTTAGGGCTAACAACCGCCTTTGGTTTTTTAATAGGCGCTGTCTTTTCAGGACTGGCGGGCTTTGTAGGAATGATGATTTCGACCAGCGCAAACTTGAAAGTGACGGAAGCCGCAAAAAGCGGTTTAAAAAAAGCTTTGGATTTGTCTTTCAGGGGGGGCGCCGTAACCGGCTTTTTGGTGGTGGGTCTGGGGCTCCTTGCCGTCTCTTTGCTTTATCTCTTAACCAAGGACTTAAAAGCCCTGCTCGCTCTCGGTTTCGGCGGCTCCTTAATTTCGGTTTTTGCCCGTCTGGGCGGAGGAATTTACACCAAGGCCGCTGATGTCGGGGCCGATTTGGTGGGGAAAGTTGAAAAAGGAATTCCCGAAGACGACCCGAGAAACCCGGCCGTAATCGCCGACCTGGTTGGGGACAATGTCGGAGATTGCGCAGGTATGGCGGCTGACCTTTTTGAAACCTATGTGGTTACAATCGTGGCGGCTATGGTTTTGGGAAGTTTAATCTTTCCAGGTGTAATCGGGGCGGTTTTACTGCCCCTATATCTGGCTTCAATCGCGATTTTGGCGTCAATCGTCGCAGTTTTTTTTGTCCGGCTGGGAAAGAACGAGAATATTATCTTCGCTCTTTTCAAGGGTCTTTTGGGAGCCGGCGTTCTCTCCGGTCTCGGATTCCTGCCGATTGTCTTTAAAATGGCGCCGATTTTCAAAACATCTGAAATTCGTCTCTATCTGCCCTCATTAATCGGTCTTTTGCTCGCCTTCTTTATTTTTCTGATTACCGATTATTTTACTTCCAAAAAATATTCTCCGGTAAAAACCATCGCTTTGGCTTCTGTGTCGGGCCATGCCCCAAACATTATTGCCGGATTAGCCGTTGGAATGAAAGCAACGATTCTGCCGGTTTTGCTCCTCTCGTTTGGAATCTTAGTTGCCTTCTGGGCCGGCGGAATGTACGGTTTGGGTATTGCCGTTGTTTCAATGCTTTCTTTGACCGGCATAATTATTGCTTTGGATTCTTTCGGTCCGATTACCGATAACGCTTCGGGGATTTCAGAAATGGCGGGTCTGCCCGAAGAAAACAGGAAAATCACCGACGCCCTGGACGCGGTTGGAAATACGACCAAAGCCACAACCAAGGGTTATGCCATCGCTTCCGCCGGTTTGGCGGCCCTCGTTTTGTTTTCCGCCTATACCCAGGAATTATCAAAATTGGGAGCTAAAGTTCAATTCTTTTTGGAAGACCCCCTGGTCTTAATCGGGCTATTTATCGGAGGGATAACCGCTTATTATTTTACCGCTCTCTCAATGACGGCTGTCAACAAAGCCGCAACAATGGTGGTTGAAGAAGTAAGAAGACAATTCAAAGAAATTATTGGCTTAATGGAGGGAAAAGCAAAACCGGATTACGCCAGGTGCGTTGACATCGTCACTAAGGCCGCTTTAAAAGAAATGATATTGCCCGCCTTGTTGCCGGTTATTGTTCCGATTTTAGTCGGATTTGGTTTGGGAATTGAGGCCTTGGGCGGGGTCTTGATTGGTTCGATTATCGTCGGGATGTTCCTTGCCCTGTCAATGACTTCCGGCGGAGGAGCGTGGGATAACGCCAAAAAATATATTGAGGAAGGAAATTTGGGCGGAAAGGGCTCTTTTGCCCATCAAGCGGCCGTTACCGGAGATACGGTAGGCGACCCTTGCAAAGACACCGCCGGACCAGCCATAAACCCGATGATAAAGGTGCTGAATATAGTTGCTTTGCTGCTGGTTAGTTTTTTAGTATAGTGGTATCACAATTATTTAAAAACTATGAACTTAATTCCAACAGTTATTGAGAAAACTCAATATGGCGAGCGCGCCTATGACATTTATTCCAGGTTGCTAAAAGAGAGGATAATTTTTTTGGCGGGCCCCATCACCGACATGGTGGCAAATTCAATTATTGCCCAGCTTTTATTTTTGGCTTCAAAAGACCCAAAAAAAGAAATTCAGATTTATATTAATACCCCCGGAGGTTCGGTTACGGCCGGATTGGCGATTTACGACACGATGCAATATGTCAAATGCCCGATTTCCACGGTCTGCGTTGGCCTGGGGGCTTCTATGGGAGCAACATTATTGGCCGCCGGCGCCAAAGGAAAGAGGTTTGCCCTGCCCAATTCAGAAATACTGCTCCACCAGGTTATGGGAGGGGTAACCGGAGAAGCGGTTGAAATTGAAATTACGGCAAAACAAATTATCAAAATTAAAGACAAACTGAACAAAATCTTGGCAAAACACACGGGGCAGGCATTAGAAAGCATAGAAAAGGATACCGACCGCGATTTCTATTTGTCGGCCGAGGAAGCGAAGGAATACGGAATAATTGACGAGGTTATTAA
>JAGUVE010000019.1 GCA_020063075.1 Parcubacteria group bacterium
GGTTTTCCTAATTTCGATTGAGGGTTCCAGCAATCCGGTCGGCCTAATTAATTGCTCGACAATGCATTTTTTGCCCTGAGTCCGTTGGAGGGTTTTCCTGCGCTCTTCTTCGGCCGGCGTGGCCGAAACATAAATTAGTTGCCCTACTTTTTTTTCAAATTCGTCAAAGGCGAGAGGTCGGTTATCTATTGCCGAAGGCAGGCGAAAACCGTATTCAATTAGAATTTTTTTTCTTGCCCTGTCTTGCACGGCCATGGCGCGCAATTGAGGCAGGGTCATATGGGATTCGTCGATAATCACCAAAAAATCCCTTGCAAAATAATCGAGCAGGGTATGGGGCGATTCTCCCGGTTTCCTGAATTCAAAGTGTCTTGAATAGTTCTCAATCCCGTGGCAGTAACCCGACTCTCTTATCATTTCCAAATCGTAATTCGTTTTTTGCTCCAGCCGTTGCGCTTCTAACAATTTCTTTTGCTTTCTCAATTCCATAGCTCTTTTTTGCAGCTCCAGTTTTATATTCTCAATGGCGATATTTAATTTTTCTTGAGGAGTAACCCAAAAACGGGCCGGGAATAATCTGAATTTGGAATTTAGAATTTTGAATTTAGGATTCAGGGATGATTCCGCGTTTGAAATTTTTTCAATTTCGTCGTCGCAAAATTCCACCCTGATAATTTCTTTGCCCGTAACCAAGTAAATATCAACGATATCGCCCCTGACACGAAAGGCGCCCGGCCCGAAATCAACCTCGTTTCTTTCATACTGCAGGGAAATCAAACGCGATAAAAAATTTTTTCTCGTTATTTTTTTACCGGGCGTAAGTTCCAAAGATACCTGCTGATAGGCCGCCGGCGAACCGATATTATAAATGCAGGAAACCGAAGCCACAATTATGACGTCCTGCCTGGTCAATAAATCCTGGGTGGCGGCGTGTCGCAGCCGGTCGATTTCCTGATTTATCTTGGAGTCCTTTTCTATATATGTATCGGTCTGGGGGATATAGGCCTCCGGTTGATAATAATCATAATAAGAAACAAAATAATGGACCGCGTTTTCCGGGAAAAATTCTTTAAATTCTTGATAGAGCTGGGCCGCGAGAACCTTATTATGGCTTATGACCAAGGTTGGTTTCTGTGTCTTTGCGATAACATTTGAAATTACGAATGTTTTGCCGGCGCCGGTCACGCCCAATAAAATTTGGTTTCTTACGCCCGCCCTCAAATTTTTTACTAACCTTTCAATTGCCTCAGGCTGGTCGCCGGTTGGTTTGAATCCGGCTGTGAGTTTAAATTTTTGGAAAGACATGACATTTACTTTTTAATTTAAATTCGGTAATTTTTCAATACGAACCAAAACAAGCAATCTCCTTTAAATATATTTCAAATTGTGATAAAAAGAAAAAAAGATTTATGGGAATGAAAAATTTAATGAAAAGATTTATTCCTCAATCCTTAATTAGCGTTTATCATTTTTTTATGGCTCTCTTCGGAGCCATTTTATATCAATTTCCTTCAAGGAAGTTGAAAGTGATCGGAGTTACCGGGACAAACGGAAAGTCAACCGTGGTTGAGCTAACAATAAAAATTTTAGAAGAGGCGGGGTATAAAGTTGCTTTATTGAATTCAATTAAATTTAAAATTGGAGAAAAAGAACTGCCCAATGAACTAAGAATGACGATGCCCGGCAGATTTTTTATCCAAAGATTTTTGAGGCAGGCGGCAGACGCTCGCTGTCAGTACGCAATTTTGGAAGTTACTTCTGAAGGAATAAAACAATATCGCCACCTGTTTATTAATTTTGACATTGCCGTGTTAACCAACCTTACCCCTGAACACATCGAAGCCCATGGGGGATTTGAAAATTACAAAAAAACAAAAGGAAAATTATTTGAGGCAACAAAAAACATTCACATTATAAATCTTGATGATGAGAATGCGGAATACTTTTTGCAATTTCAGGCCGAACAAAAATATGGATATGTGATAGAAAATCTTAATCCCCAAATCCCAATGACCAATAAAATCCCAAACTCCAAATTCCAAATAATTGAAGCCAAAAATTTGAAAGTATCAGAAAACGGAATAGAATTTTCTATCAAAGACATTAAGTTTAACTTAAAATTGTTGGGAGAATTTAACATCTATAATGCTTTGGCGGCGGTTTGTGTGGGATTATCTCAGGGAATTGATTTGGAAACTTGTAAATCGGCTTTAGAAAAAGTCGCAGGAATTCCGGGAAGAATGGAATTAGTTATTGCCGAGCCGTTTAAGGTTTTTGTTGATTATGCCTTTACCCCAAATTCCTTAGAGAAAGTTTATCAAACCCTCACTCAATCACTCAATCGTTCAACCACTCAACGACTTATCTGTGTTTTGGGCGCTTGCGGGGGCGGCAGAGATAAATGGAAAAGACCGGTTTTGGGGAAAATCGCGGCTCAATACTGCAATGAGATTATTATTACAAATGAAGACCCATACGATGAGAACCCCTTGCAGATTATAAAGGAAGTAATGCAAGGGGTTCTCAAA
>JAGUVE010000112.1 GCA_020063075.1 Parcubacteria group bacterium
CCGGGTCCTTTTCGGCAAAAATTTTAACTTCTTTTCCGTCCGCTAATCCATTTACTAAAAGGGAATTTTCAGCAGCCCTTACCGGCTTTTTATAAATCCCGTATATGGAATCATATTTCAAAAGATGAGCTAATGTCTTTGGGTCTGCCAAATCATTAATCGCTGTAATTTCCAAATCGGGATGCTCGTCCAGAATTATGCGAAATACGGGACGACCGATTCGGCCAAAACCACTGATCGCGATTTTTGTCATATAATTATTTAATTTTTAATAATTCGCTTATTTTCTCTTTATCAAACCCCACTACAATCTCCCCATCTATTTCTATTACCGGCACTCCCATTTGGCCTGATTTTTCAATCATATCTTTTGCCGCTTTTTCATCTTTGGAAACGTCAATTTCCTCAAATGCGACCTTATGTTCCTTTAAGAACTGTTTTAGAGAAAAACAGTAAACACAGGTTGGGGTTGTATATAATTTAACCATAGCCATATTTTAATTTTAATCGCCTTTTAATAATTTTTCAATAACCTCCTGAAAGGCCGAAAACGGCTGAGCGCCGACCAATAATTCTCCGTTAATAAAGAATGCTGGCGTTCCCGACACGTCTGCCTCTCTGCCCTCTTCCAAATCCTGCTCAACCTCCTTTCTTGTCTCTCCCGAATCCAGGCATTTGTTAAATTTTTCAGCATCCAACCCCAAATCAACCGCATATTTTTTCAGGTCTCGGGCTGAGAGCGCGCTCTGGTTTTTGAATAATATTTCTTTGTATTCCCAAAATTTACCCTGAAGCAACGCGCACTCCCCGGCTTGGGCTGCTAATTTCGCGTCTTTATGAAAAGGCAAAGGAAAGTTTTTGAAGAAAATTTTTACTTTCCCGCTGTCAACGTATTCTTTTTTAATTTGAAGAAAGGCATTATTGGCAAACCTGGCGCAAAATGAGCATTCAAAGTCAGAAAATTCAATTAAAGTAACCCCAGCAGAAGGACTACCGAGAGTTGGTTCATTTTCAACAGAAATTTTTGCCGCTTCTTTGCCCAAAAGATTGTCTGGTTGAACTTGGGCTTTTCCTTTTTCCAGCGGCAACTTCTCTTCTCCCTGATTGACGTAAATCACGGCGCCGGCAATCATTACTCCGGAAACAACTATAGCGAGCGGAATTAAAATTTTATTATTCCCAAGCATATTCTTTATATATCCACTTTAGCTAATATATCATATTTTAGCAAACCCGGTAGTGAATTTTTGACTCACTTCGTGATGTCGGGTTTTCTGAAAGAAAACCTGGTCAAAAATCTACTACCGGGCAAAATTTAAAATCTTTGATATTAAATCCAATTGCTTGAATTCACCTAATCCGCCTTTTCGGCAGGTTCTTTCGCTAAATTTTTCTACCCCTTCTCCCGTTCGGTCAAGAACAGTTCTTGACCAAATTAAAATTGGAAGTGGTTCTGAACAGTGCCTCTTTAATAGAGAACAGGTTGAGTGGTCGCCGGTCAAAGCAATCAGGGTATCTTCTAAATTTAAGAGCGGCTTTAAATTTTCATCTATCTTCTCGATAAATTCCTTTTTGCCCCTGAAATTTCCATCCTCGGCCAAAGAATCAGCCGCTTTTATGTGCAGAAAAACAAAGTCATAATTTTTCAAAGCATCTTTTGCCGCTGAAATTTTCCCCGTCAAATTGGTATTCTTGAATCCGTTTGCTCCTTCAACTTCAATTAAATCCATTCCCAAAATCTTCCCGATTCCTTTATATAATCCCCCTCCTGCAATACAGCAGGCGCTCAATCCATATTTTTCTTTAAAAGCGACTGTTTCTTGAAATTTTCCGGCCCTCCTGGTTAAAATACAATTTGCCGGAGGCAAACCCGTCTTTACTCTTTCTGAATTGAGGGGGTGATTTTTTAGAACTCGTTGAATTTCCAATAAATATTTATTAAGAATTCTGGCGGTGAAAATTGCTTCGGGTAATTCCATTTTTGCAATTACTTTTTTTATTTCCGAACCCTCTTCTTTTGGGTCAGAGTCCGAAATTTCAGCCGACAAATTCGCGTTCCTGAGAACTAAAACCGCTCTGTGGCCATATGACTTAAATAATAAAAATTTAACTCCTTCAATTTCTATCCCTTTTAAAGCGTCCACCAATGACTGGGTGGCTTCTATTCTTCCTGCTCTTCGGTCAATTATTTTTAAATCATCATTTATCGTGGCAAAATTCGCCCGAAGAGCGATGTCGCCTTTTCGCAGTTTCACTCCAATTCCAAACGCTTCATAGACGCCCCGGCCCAGATGGTATTTTTCCGGCTCATATCCAAAAAGAGCCAAATGGCAGGTGTCGGATTCCGGTTTGTCTTGCCAATCAAATTTAAACGGCTCAATTAATCCGCAAGTCCCCTGTCTTGCCAAAAAATCTAAATTGGGAGTTCTTGCCGCCTCCAACGGCGTCTTATTTTCCAATTCAGGGATGAGTCCGTCGCCCAAACCATCAATAACAATAAAAAGGATTTTTTTCATTTAGCCCAAAATCTTCTTTACTTCTTCAACCACTTCACTGGGAGTATAATGGGTCTTTATTAAATATCTAACCGCCCCCAGTTTTAAAGCTTTTTCAACTTCGCTTTTTTGACCCAAGTTTGATAAAATAATAATTTTTAAATCTTTCAAATTTTTACTCTTTGAACTTTGCTCTTTGATTTTTCCTAATATATCCCAGCCGGAAATTTCAGGCAAAACAATGTCTAACAAAAGAAGGTCAAACTTTCGCTCTTTCAATTTTGCCAAAATTTCCTCGCCGGTTTGGACCACCTCTAACTCAAAACCTGCCGTCTTTAATTTATTGGCGTAAACCTCAATCAAAAGCGGGTCATCGTCGGCTAAAAGAATGGTTTTCATTATAAGTTTTTAAGTTCCTCCTCTATTTTTAACAAGCGATTATACTTTGCAACTCGTTCGCCCCGTGCTGGGGCGCCAGTCATAATGCCATCAGCGTCTAATCCCACTGCTAAATCGGCAATAAAATCATCGTTGGTTTCTCCTGACCTGTTTTTTACAAAAATTTTCCAGCCATATGACTTTGCCAATTTAGCGGCTTCCAACGCTTCAGAAACCGTTCCTATTTGATTTACTTTCAAAATCATCCCGTTGCAGGCCGCTTTTTTGTGCGCCTCTTTTATTCTCTTTGGATTGGTGACTAATAGGTCATCGCCAATAATTGAAAAATCAGCGCTTCCGAATTTTTTATTGGCAATTTTCCAACTTTCCCAGTCGTCCTGGCCAAAGGGGTCTTCTAAACCTGCTATGGGATATTTTTTTAATAAATTTTTATAGTAATTCAAAAATCCGTTTTTGGTAAAAGTCATTTTCGTTTTTTTCATTCTGTATTCCCCCTTTGAAAAAAACTCGGAAGCAGCCACATCTATTATTATTTTAATTTTTCCTTCAAAATTCACTCTATTCGCCGCCTCACCGATTAGATCTAACGCCTCTTCGGGAAACCTAATCGGCGGAGCAAAGCCGCCCTCGTCTCCGACATTAGCTCCAATATCTAAATATTTATTAATGATTAATTTTTTTAAATTATGAGATATCGCAACAGCAGTTTCCAAATTTTCATAAAAATTTTTAAATTGCGGAACCAGCATAAATTCCTGAAAATCAAGGTCGTTGCCGGCATGAGCTCCGCCATTAATGACATTGAAACAAGGCATAGGCAATTTGAATCCCGCTTCCAGCGGGAGAAAATTGAAAATTTCTTTAATATATTTATATAAAGGTAGGTTTTTGGCGGCGGCTCCGGCTCGGCAGACAGCCATTGATACGCCGCAAATTGCATTTGCTCCTAATTTTGATTTGTTCTCAGTTCCATCATTTTTTTTCATCAATTCGTCAATTTCTTCCTGTTTTGTCGGGTCTTTTCCAATCAATTTTAGTGCGATTGTTTTATTGACATTTTTTACCGCTCGCAATACACCTTTTCCGCCGTATCTTTCTCCACCGTCTCTTAATTCCACGGCTTCATATTTCCCTGTTGATGCGCCAGAAGGAACCGAAGCAAAAAATTTTCCCAAATCGGTTTCCAGTTCAACTTCAACGGTCGGATTACCCCTTGAGTCCAATATTTCTCTTGCCTTAATTTTTCTAATTTTTGAATTATTTCCCATAAATTTACACTTAACTTTTTCGACACCTGTCGGAAAAGTTAAGCATATAGGAAACCAAGGGTTTCCTATAGCTGGAAAACTTTCAGTTTTCTGTACAATAAATAAAATTATGAAAATCCCTATTTTTGAGCTTCGGAATTTAATTTTTGAAGATAATCAAAAGCCGCCAAAGCGGCTTTGGCGCCCTCGCCGGCGGCTGTAACAATTTGTTTGTATTTACCGGTATTGCAATCGCCGGCGGCAAAGAGACCGGGTGTTTTCGTCTTAAAGGTTTCAAAATCAACCACTATTTCATCTTTTTTATTAAATTCAACCAAACCCTTGACAAAAGAAGTGGCCGGCTGATAACCAATTTCAACAAAAACGCCGTCTACTGCCAAAGTTATTTCCTTTCCCGTTTTTCCATCTTCATAAAGCAAGGATTTAACAAATTTTTCTCCCTCAATCTTTTTTAAAATAACCGAGGTCAGGATTTCAGCTTTTCCTGTTTTTTTGACCGCCTCTTGATTTTCTTTCTCGGCCCTAACTTCGGGACCCGTTTCTAAAATATATATTTTTTTTGCGATTTTCGCCATAAATAAAGCGGCTTCAAAACCGGAATTCCCGCCGCCTACTATGACTATATTTTTTCCCGAAAACAAAGGGCCGTCGCAGACGGTGCAATAACTTACGCCCTTGCCTATAAAATCCTTTTCTCCCTGAACTTCCAGTGGTCTGGGGTCGGCTCCCGCCGCAATAATTATTGTTTTTGAATCGCGTTTATTTTTGCTTTGTGTAAGCACTGAAAAGTTATTTCCCCGCTTTTCAACCCTTACCACCTGGTCAAATTCAATATCAATTTTTTGCGCTCTCAAATGCTTTTCAAATCTTTCAATTAAATCGGAACCCGAAATCGCCTCAAAACCCGGATAATTCTCAATGAGCCCCGCTTTTTTTATCA
>JAGUVE010000114.1 GCA_020063075.1 Parcubacteria group bacterium
GGATAATAAACAATAAAGAGTTAATTTTAAGAATTTTTTTGTTTCGCCCTCTTTTTTGCAAGTAAAATACCAGCAAAGCAAAACTAAGGGTAACAGGAAAACAATAAACCTATAAGATATATATGTATATAAGCCCAGGCCAAAAAAGATCCCGGAGATAATGAAATTTAAAATTCGTTTTGTCCTAAAGCCGCGAAATAAAAAATAAAATCCAAAGACCAAAATAAAAGGAACTAAAATCGCCCGAAAGCCGATTCTGGAAAAATTGGTATGCCAAAAAGAAATTGCCAGAAAGAAACCAGAAAGCAGGGCGACATTTCTTGAAAATAGTTCTCTGGTTAATAAATATAAGCCCAAAACAGTTAGGATGCCGATTGCGGCGGCGACGATTTTTATTGACCAGACGGAAACGCCAAAAATAGAAAAAGAAAGAGCAATCAGCCAGAAAAAAAGACCTTCCCGGCCGTTATTTTCAGGATAAAAAACTTTAAAGTTTCCGGTTTTTAAGGTATCTAAAGCGTCATTTCCGTTGATTGCCACATCGGGATAGAGCCCCGGCGGAATTCTATCCAACTGCCAGAGCCGAAAAAAAACAGCGATGGCGATAATTGCCAATATAAATAAAAAATTTAATAATTTTGAATTTTTTTCTAAAACCATTTCCTGAATTTAAAATAAATAATCGTCGCGCTGAGAGTGGCAAGCATTATGAGAATAATTAACCAGAAGCCAAATGCCGTATTTGCAAGAGGGAGACCCGTATTCATGCCCCAAATGCTTGCCAGTAAATTAAGGGGCAGAATAATTGCCGAAAAAATAGTCAAAATTTTAATTACCTCGTCCAGTCGCAGGGTAACTAAAATGTGATTGGTTCTTTCCAGCGACTCAATGGTCTCTTTTGAGTTTCTGAGAGCATCTTCAATTTCGTGGTTAATCCGCAAAAGAACAAAATAATGGTGTTTAAAATCTTGCCCCAGTAATTTTGGAGCAACGCTTTTTAGCGAATCAAAAATAATTCTTTGGGGTTCCACCACCCTCCAATGGGCAAGCGTTTTCGTCTTTAAAAGCGAGATTTTTCTGACGGTTTCCTTTTCTTTCCCCAAAAATATTTCATTTTGAACTAAATCAATTTCTCTTTCTACTTCATCGATTTTAGTTAATTTTTCTCTCAGGAATTTCTTTAAGATGACAAAAAGGAGATATCCTACTCCTCTTTTTAAATAATCTTCTTTCAATTTCTCCGATTTCAGGCATTCTTCAAAAATGGAATTCAAGGGCGAAATAACTTTGTAATGACTGGTGATAAGATAATTTTTGCCGGCGATTATATCCAGTTCTTGGATTTCCATATTTTCTTTTTCTCCGGAATCGGGATGATGCAGGATAATAAAAATGTAATTCCTGAATATCTCTAGGTCGGGATGATGAATTGCCGGGATTATCGTTTTTAAGGTCAGGGGATGCAGGCGAAAATTATTTCTCAGATATTCAACGTCTTCTAAGGTTGGCTCATTTATATCCACCCAGATTAAATCTTGGTATTCAATGGTGTTTCTCATAATATTAAACCTAATTTTACCACATCAAAGATTTAAGGCAATATCTGAAACCACGGCTGTTAGCAGTCAAGGGGCTTGACTGCTGATATTTATTTGCTATAATTTTAAAATGATCACCGAACGCCAAACTGAAATTTTAAGCAGCATAATTCAGGAATACATTGATTCGGCTGAGCCGGTTTCTTCTCAACTGCTCGAAAAAAAGCATTATTTTGGAATTTGTCCGGCGACTATCAGGATTGAGATGAAAAAACTAACCGACGATGGATTTCTTTTTCAGCCCCACATTTCTTCGGGCAGGGTGCCGACCGACAAGGGTTATAGATTTTTCGTTGATGATTTGCTTAAAAAAGAAACCCCCGATTTTGACAGTTTTCTTGAGATAGAAGAATCGTTAAAAGGAGACCAGGAAGACATTTTCAAGCTGGCGAGCCATTTAACAAAATTCTTGTCTCAGACATCGTCAAATTTTGCAATTTTGCATATTTCCGAAAGGGATTTTTTCCTGAAAGAGGGTTGGGAAGAAATACTGAAGGAGCCCGAGTTTAAAGAGCAGGCGCTTATTTTAGATTTCACAAATTTTTTGAAAAATTTAGAAGAGGATATTGAAGCCCTAAAAATAAACTCGGGAATTAACATCCGTATCGGAAAAGAAAACCCGTTCCCAAAAGCCGATGATTTTAGTATAATATCCTCCAGGTGTCGTTTTCCGGATGAAGAAAAAGGAATTATTTCGCTTTTGGGTCCGAAAAGAATGCAATATGACAAGAATATTAATTTAATTAATTCGGTGCTCAAAATTTTTGAGAAATTGTAAAAGATGCCAGAAAAAAAACAACCCGCCTCCGCCGAAGCTTCGGCGGGCGAGGAAAAAAAAGAATTAAATTTGGAAGAATTAAAAAAGAAATTGGACGAATGCCAGAAGTTAAAAGACGAATATTTGGCCGGATGGCAGAGAGAAAGAGCGGACTTTTTGAATTATAAAAAAGAAGAAATGGGGAGGATTGGCGAGTTGTTGAAATATGCCGGAACCGAATTAATTTTGAAGCTATTGCCGATATTGGACAACTTTGAGCTCGCCGCCCGCCAAAATTTTCCTTCGGAAAACTTAAGCGGGCAAGAAAAAGAAAAAATTAACCGAGTTATTGAGGGGTTTCTGCAGATTAAAAAGCAAGTGTTGGATTTTTTGAAAAGTTTGGGGATTGAGCCGATAGATTGTCTGGGCAAGAAGTTTGACCCGAATTTTCACGAGGTGGTAGAAGAGGTGGCGCCCGCCGAAGATTCGGCGGGCAAGTCCGGTATAATTATTGAAGAAATCCAAAAAGGATATAAATTCCAAAGCAAAGTATTGAGACCGGCAAAAGTAAAGATTTCGAAATAAAATTTTCAAAAGGTCAAAAAAATAAAAGAAGCATAAAATATGAGTAAAGCATTAGGTATTGATTTAGGAACATCAATTTCAAAAATGGCGAGCATTTTGCAGGGCGAGCCAAAATGCATTGACTCGCGCGAGGGTTCTGTCTTGATACCCTCGGTTGTGGCGTTAGCGAAAAGCGGAGAAAGGATAGTCGGCGACTTGGCAAAAAGACAAGCCGTAACCAATCCAAAAAATACAATTTTTGCAGTCAAAAGATTTATCGGCAGAAGATTTTCCGACCCCGAAGTTCAGAAAGAATTAAAACGTCTGCCTTATGAGACGAGAGAAAGAACAGACGGAGGGGTGGAAATAAAAATGGGCGACAAATGGTACACCCCCATTGAGATTTCCTCAATGATTTTGCAAAAAATAAAGATTGACACTGAAGAAAAATTGGGAGAAAAAGTAAGCGATGTCGTAATTACCTGCCCGGCAAATTTTGACGATTCGCAGAGAAAGGCGACAAAAACAGCCGGCGAGGTTGCCGGATTTAATGTTTTGAGAATCATCAATGAGCCGACCGCCGCCGCTCTGGTTTACGGATTTGGAAAGAAAAAAGCGGAAAGGGTTTTGGTTTATGACTTTGGCGGCGGGACATTTGATGTTACAATTTTGAACGCTGCTCCGGATACGGTTGAGGTCTTAGCCACGGGCGGCGAGCCGCATTTGGGCGGTGAAGATTTTGACCAACGACTAATCGGCTGGATAGCCGAGCAATTTAAAAGAGAGCAGGGGATTGACTTATCAAAAGACGCTCTGGCCCTGCAAAGGGTTAAAGACGCGGCTGAAAAGGCAAAAATTGAGCTTTCCTCCGCCTTAGAAACCGAGATTAACCTTCCCTTTATTTCCGCAGACGCTTCAGGCCCAAAACATCTTTTATATAAATTAAACCGAGCCAAATTTGACGATTTAACGCGGGACTTGATTGACAGATCAATTGAGCGAACGAAAAAAACCATAGAAGAAGCCAAGGTTTCCAAAAACGACATTGAAGAAGTGGTTTTAGTCGGCGGAACGACTTTGATTCCCAAGATTCGGGAAGAAGTTAAAAAATTTTTTGGCAAAGAACCCAATAAAGAATTAAATCCGGAAGAAGTGGTGGCAATGGGAGCGGCGATTCAGGCGGAAATTTTAAGGGCTCGGAAAGAAGGCCGGGCGCCCGAGGGCGAAATAAAAAGCGTTTTGCTTTTGGATGTTTTGCCCCTGTCTCTCGGAATTGAAACCTTAGGCGGCATCAGTACCGCGATGATTGCCAAAAATACAACCATACCGACAGCTAAGACCCAAATTTTTTCCACCGCGGCCGACAGCCAAACATCGGTTGAAATAAATGTTTTGCAGGGAGAAAGGCCGATGGCGGCCTATAACAGGTCTTTGGGGAAATTTATTTTAAATGGAATTCCGCCGGCTCCCAGAGGCGTTCCTCAAGTTGAAGTTACTTTTGACGTTGATGCCAACGGCATTTTGAAAGCAACAGCCAAAGACAAAGCGACGGGTAAAAGCCAATCAATCAGAATTGAGGGTTCAATCGGACTTTCCAAAGAAGAAGTGGAAAAAATGAAAAAAGAAGCCGAATTGCACGCAAAAGAAGATAAAAAAAGGCAGGAATTAAGCGAAGCCAAAAATTTAGCCGATAACTTAATTTACACAACCGAAAAAACCCTTCGGGAGATGGGAGAAAAGGTCTCGCCGGAAATCAAAAAAGAGATTGAAGAAAAAATTGGCGAGTTGAAAAAGGACAAAGACGGTGATAATATAGAAGAAATAAGGAAAAAAACAGCCGACCTATCTCAGGCGATTCAAAAGGTAGGGGCGGAAATGTATCAAAAAGGCGGCGAACAAAAGCCGCCAGAAGAAGGACAAGGGCCGAAAGCCGAAGAGGGAGAATACAAAGAAAAGTAATTGCCCAATTAAAAAATTAAAGAATTAACGAGTTAACGAATTGAGTTTTAATCCTTTAATCTGTTAATCCGTTAATTCGTTAATTGGACAATTGAAACGATGAAAGATTATTATCAAATTTTAGGCGTGCCGAGAGATGCCACCTCCGATGACATTAAAAAGGCCTATTACAAATTGGCGCATAAATTTCATCCGGATAAAGGCGGAGACGAAAAAAAATTCAAGGAGGTAAACGAGGCATATCAGATTTTATCCAATAAGGACAAAAGAACCCAGTACGATAAATTTGGACGGGTATTTGAGGGAGGGGAGCAGGGAGCTGATTTTCAATGGGCCTGGGGAAGGCCCGATACGGGCTTTGATTTCGGCTTTGAGGATTTAGGCGAGATGTTTGAAGAGATGTTCGGTTTTGGCGGCGCTCCCCGGAAGAAAAAGGACTTGAGAAGAGGAAAGAACATTGAAATTGAATTAGAAATTCCCCTGGAAGATACTTTAGCCGCAAAAGAAAAAGAAATTAATCTTCAAAAATACATTGTCTGTTCCCGTTGCGGAGGAGCGGGGGCTGAACCCGGGACGAAAGTTCGCGAGTGCTTTTCCTGCCGCGGAACGGGCTATGTCCAGCAAATTAGAAAAACATTTTTCGGTTCATTTACCAAGTGGGCAGTTTGTCCCGAATGCCGGGGCGAAGGATATCGGTCAGAAAAACCCTGCAATGTTTGCCAGGGCGAGGGCAGAGTGAAGGGGGAAGAAAACGTCGCCGTTTTTGTACCCGCCGGCGTTGACAGCAATCAGGTGATAAAAATTGAAGGAAAGGGAGAGTCGGGGAGAAGAGGCGGGAAAGCCGGTGACTTATACGTCAGGATTCTTGTTAAACCGCACCCGATTTTTGAGAGGAAAGGAGACGAGTTGTATGTTTCCCTGCCCATCTCATTTACTCAAGCTGTCTTGGGCGATGAAATTGAACTGTCGACCCTTGAAGGGAAGAAAATTTTGTTAAAAATTCCATCCGGCACCGAGTCGGGGAGAATTTTTCGCATTTCAGGAAAAGGGGTTCCGCATTTTCAGGGTTTGGGCAGAGGAAATTTATATGTTGAATTATTCATCAGTACGCCAAAGAAATTGACCAAGAAACAAAAAGAACTATTAGAGCAATTGAAAACCGAAGGCATTTAAAGATTGAACATCCCAATAAGGAAAGGGGTCGGGAGAACCCTTCGGTTCTCCCGTATAGGAAAACAGGTCGCCTTTGGCGACCGTTAGAAACCGCCCGGACGCGAGAGTTCTCCGCGAAGCGGAAACTCCCGTCCTAGGGTTTCTAAAGAGCGACCGTAAAGCGAGCGACTATTTTTGTATTACCGCGCTCCCGTAGCTCAACTGGTAGAGCAATTCCCTTTTAAGGAAGAGGTTCCGCGTTCGATTCGCGGCGGGGGCACAACTAAAACCAAAAATCAAATCTCAAAAATCAAAAATATAAATTAAAAACTGCCAAAGAACCCCGAAGGAGAAATTTTGTTTCCTGAAGGATAAATGAATGTAATTTTATGGGAGAAATTTTCATTATTTTTTTAATTGTTCTAGCTGGAATTTATTTGATGTGGTCATTAATCGAATTGGGTTTTCTAATTAAATTATGTCGAGGCATTTATATTGCCGATAAAGCTACGAATTTTATAGAAAAAATTCAAGCGTGGGCGGAAAAAAATGAACAGCCCCCGTTTAAGAAAGGTATAGACCCTTATGATGTTTTTACAACACTGCAAAAAGCAAGAATGGATGGGAAGGAAAGTATTGATAAGGAATTAAAAAAAGAAGGAGATATTAACGAGCTTTAACTTAACAGAAACTTCGTTTCGCTACGGGCGAAGGAAAAACTTACTTGCCTTCATAGCCCAAAGAGCTGACGGCGGAAATTTGTTATCTTTTTGACTTTTTCTTTTATCTTTGTATAATTAAAATGTATGGCAAAACATATTAAGAAAATTTTAAATTATCAAGTGATTATTTATCCAGATGAAACTATAGGAAGCAATAAACCTTGTTTTACCGCTTATTGTCCGGCCTTAGAAATTGCCGATAGCGGTAAAAATATTGAAGAGGCTCTAAAGAATATCACAGAACTCATTAAATTTCATTTAGATTGCCTTAAACGAGAAAGGTCTCCCATTCCAGAGGGGGTTTCTTTGAGGCAAAGAGACTTAGTTACTACCGCCAGGGTTTCTGTTAAGGTGTAAATGGCTAAAGAAATTAAACCAAAAGAATTGGTCAATTTTTTATTAAAATTAGGTTTTCATAAAATTCGTCAAAAGGGGAGCCATTTAAGATTATCTCACCCAGACGGAAGAAAAGTCACCATTGCCGTGCATAATAAACCAATTTCTAAAGGCACCCTCACGGCCATTTTAAGACAAGCAAAATTATCTAAAGAAGATTTAAGGAATCTTTAATTTATGAAGAAAAAAGATTTTTTAAAAAAGGAAGTTAGGCATATTGATATTAAAAGTTTTGACGCCTTGCCGATTATTGAAGAGTTTGAGAATACCGCCTTTCAGGCAAAAAATTTGGCTAGAGCCGCTAAAATCTACGACAAAATGCTCTCTGAGAAAGATTGTACGATTATATTATGTCTGGCGGGTTCCTTGTTCAGCGCCGGATTGAAAAAAGTTGTTTATGATTTGCTGGAAAAAAATATGATTGACGTCATTGTTTCTACCGGCGCCATCATAGTTGACCAGGACTTTTTTGAGGCGCTGGGATTCAAACATTATCAAGGCACCCATCTTGTTGACGACGAATTATTGAGAAAAGAGATGATAGACAGGATTTATGACACCTATATTGACGAAGAAGAGTTGAGAATATGCGACTTGACCGTGGCTAAAATTGCCGAC
>JAGUVE010000009.1 GCA_020063075.1 Parcubacteria group bacterium
AGGTCTCTAATTTGTTTTTGAGTCGGTTTTGCTTTTGTAACCATATTTAAGTCCTTTTCAGTAATTTTCTTCAAATCCGGCTCTTGAACTAAAAAGCCGCCCCGGACTTTTCTGAAATCAAGGTATTTTGACGGTTTTGGATTTCTTAAACCGGGATTGACCAAGATAAGTAATTTTGGTTTTTGCTCAAAAATTTCCAAAGCATTTTTTTCTATTTTTGGCGCAACCAAAATATCAAAAAATTTTTTGAGCATCACTTTTGCCAAATTCTTGTCCACTTCCCGATTCAATCCTATTATGCCGCCGAAAGCCGCCAAAGAATCGCCCTTAAACCAAGCGTTGAAAAATGCCTCTTTAATATCATTTCCATAAGCCGCGCCGCAGGGATTTCCGTGTTTTATTATTACACAACCGGGCTTTCCGCTTTCTATCTCAGATAGCGCCTCAATTGCCGCATTGATGTCTAAAATATTGTTGAAAGAAAATTCCCTTCCCTGAATTTTTTTAAAGCTTTGAATGGCTAAAAAATCCTTGCTTTTAGGGTCAACATAAAAAACGCCCTTTTGGTGAGGATTTTCTCCGTAGCGAAGGTGGAAAAGTTTTTTAATTTTGAGCTTTAAAATATTTGGCAATTTCTCTGTCATATTCGGCTGTTTTTTCAAATGCTTTTTGAGCCAATTTCAATCTAAAATCGGGGGGAACTTCTTTTTTTGCTTTCAAAAAATGAATAACCTTTTGATAATCGTTCGGCTCAACCAGCACCGTCACGTATTTATAATTTTTTGCTCCGGCTCTGACCATTGTTGGGCCGCCAATATCAATTCCTTTTTTTAGAGGGTAAAAGTTGCAAACCACCATATCAATTGGCTCAATCTTCATTTTTTTTGCTTCTCTCAAGTGTTTTTTATTCTTCCTGTCAAAAAGCAAGGCCCCTTCAATTTTAGGGGAAATTGTTTTTAGCCGTCCGTCAAAAATTTCGGGGAAACCGTTAATGTTTTTAACCGGCGTAGTTTTAATTTTAGCTTTATTTAAAACTTTAGCTGTCCCGCCGCTGGCTATTATTTCCCAGCCCAATTTTGCCAATTCTTTGGCAAAATCAGCAATCCCTCTTTTATCATAGACGCTGATTAAGACTCTCATCATAAAACATTTGTGTTAATCTTAGCTTCGCACAGCAATTTCTCCCTAATCTTTTAATAATTTTATAAACCCTTCGGTTGATAAATCCAACTCTCTAATAATAGAACGAACTAAACCCCTTTTAAGATCTTTGGGGTGAATTGGAACTGGAATAATCTTTTGCTTTTTAGGACAATAAAAAATCAGGTGGCTACCTGTTTGACGCTTTCTAAAACATCCCATCCTTTCCAAAACCTTAATTAATTTTCGAGCTGGGATTACTGGTAATTTCATCTAAATTTTTACCGGAATCCTAACTATTATTGAACTTTCAGCCTCCTGAGGGATTTCTTCTTTTAGGTCCCGAAGGGTTTTAATATAGCCCTGAATAGCATCTTCAGCCATTTTATATGCCTCATCTAAGGTCTCGCCTTGGGTATGACATCCGGGCAGGGCAGGCACATGAACAATAAATCCGCCTTCTTCTGCTGGTTCCAGAATAACCGTATAGTTTAAAATTTTCTTTTTTAATCTCTTCACCATACATTTTTATTATAGTGTTTTTTTATCACTATTGTCAAATTCCACTATTCCATCATTATACCAATGTTCGCCCACAAGTTCTACTATTTCCCCTTTTGAGGCAAGTTTTGTTTTTAAATTATTGGCAAATTCAGAACAAAAATCTTTATAGCAACTTTGGAGGTCTATTCTCGTATCATTTTTTAGATCTTGAAAGCCAGTTATTTTTCCCTCCTCGGTAATTGCAATTAATTTCCAGCCCAATATATTTCCTTTTTCATCTTCTGCCCAAACGGTTCTTTTATTAATATCAGTAGTATTTGGGACTATGCCCTCTTCGTGCCCGCCTCCAATTCTTAAACAAGAACCAATCACCTTTTCGCCCATTTGCACAGCTTTCAAGGGATTTTCTTCTGTCTTGATAATAATTTTTTGAGGAAGTGGACTTTTCTCCATCCCAACTGAAGAATAATAGGCCTGAAGATGGGCTTTGATGTCTTCTTTTGTATTCGGGGGCAGTTCCCTTTCTTTTTCGGAAAGAATTTTTCTGATTTCTTCAATTTTTATTTCCAAAGGCAACTTAATGCCCACTTCTTTTAAATGCCTTGCGATTTCTTCAATTTGGAACTTTTGGGCTTTTTCTAAAGAAGCCGAATAATCCTTTTCAACAACCGGCGCGTAATCCTTTTGCTTATGAGTAAGCCATTTTTCGGTATCAAACTTATCCTTCATTCCCTCAAGCAACAATTTATTTTCCTCAAATTCAATCGGCTTTTTTCCTTTCATTAACTCTTCAAGAATTTTTTTATTTTTTTCTTCTCCTTTTTCATCCAAAACTTTATGCAGTCTGGCGGCAAAAACAATGTAATCGTTTATTTCTTTTTCAAGACCGAATGTTTTAATGTATTCTTTTAAGTTTTCTTTGGGAATATTAAGAATATAATTCTTTATTTTAATTTCGGGCTCGTTTTCTTTTTTTATGTTTTTTAGCTCTTTTAAATTTTTATCGTCAAAGGTTAAAAATTCAGCATAATTTCCTAATTTTACGAAATCTTTTAAAGATAAAAGCGGGAGTTCTTCTTTTAGTTTCTCAATCTCGGAAAAAGATTTGTTTAACGCCAAAAGAGATTGCCTTTCTACTTTTCTCAATTTTCCCAATTTTTGAAAAATTTCCCCTCTTTTTGAATTATTGTCCAAAAGGTAGAAAAAGAGAAATTTTTCTCCTAATTCCTGCTCTAAATCTTCTAATCCTTTTATGCTTTCTTTTACCCCGCTATATCTTTCCTTAAGTTTTTCTTTACCCCCAACTAATGTCTCTCCTTCCCAGCCAAAATAAGAAAGATGGTCAAAAATACTTTCTTCTCCCCGTTGGGATTTCTTTAACTCTTCTTTGAAAAACTTCTCTGTTTTCAAAGGGTCTTCTTTTATTTTGCCCTCTAATAGATTAACCGAAGGGAAAATTTTTGCTTCGGGAAATTTAACTTTTCCTAAAATAATTCCGCCCCGCGAATCTGTGCCAATAAGTTCAGCGTTAATTTCCTTCGTCAAAAGAAAATTTTCTGCATGATAAAAAACATCTCTTCCCTCCACTCTTTCTGCCTAACAATTCTTTGCCCACCAAAAGATATAATTTGCCTTAACCTCTTCTGCCTGACAATTTTCTGCTTTATTAAATGCAAATTTCCCTGCGTCAACCTTAGTTGCTTGACAATTCTTTGCTTTAGCAAATGCTTCCAGTTCTGCCTCAACAATCCCTGCCCAACAATTTTCCGCTTTAGTAAATGTATCCATTCCTCTCGCATACTTTGCTCCGCTATCTTTTGCCTC